>NZ_KV814825.1:363283-363902 GCF_001814095.1 Neisseria sp. HMSC068C12
CAGTGAAAAAATACATAGACGAAGTATTAACCGCCGGACACGGCAAGCTTTACCATAGTGATGGTCGCCATCGTGTCAATCCGACTGAAGGCTACGGCACAGGTGGTTTGTTGCAAGGTAAAAAACACATGCTCTCGCTTACTTGGAATGCCCCGATTGAAGCCTTTACTCGCGAAGGCGACTTCTTCGAAGGTAAAGGTGTGGATGCTTTATACATGCACTTCCACAAACTCAATGAGTTCATCGGTTTGACCCGTCTGCCGACATTCTTATGTAACGATGTGATTAAAAATCCACAAGTAGAACAATATTTAGTAGACTATCAAGCATACTTGGAAAAAGTATTCGGCTAATGGCAAAAAAGGTGGGTAAAAATGCCCACCTTTTTTATTATTGATGAATAGTTGTGATCATTGTAAATGAGCCACATCGTTAAGTTGCTCAATATGAAAACCGCTTTCACTATCGTATTTCACAATACTGATCGAAGTATTTAACAATGACACGGATTTACCCTCATCACGATGGTTTTCCCAAGTCGCTCCGCCTAGTAAGGATAATAAAAGCCGCAAGGTATGGCCATGTGATACCACTAAAATATTGGCTCCCGATTGATGTA
>NZ_KV814825.1:364002-365713 GCF_001814095.1 Neisseria sp. HMSC068C12
TGCTTAATGCTTTATAAGCTGCCGGGTCATTGGTCAGTTGTTTAAATTCGGTTAACTTCCGTAGGTCAGTGATCTGCATACCTTCCCAACTTCCAAAAGATTGCTCATTTAGTCCACAGTGCTGAAAAAGAGGAATAGGACGCTGACCGATAATATGGCCAGCCGTATCAATGGCACGTTGTAAAATGCTGGAATAAGCAGCGGTAAATTCTACTTGTTGTAGCGCCGCCCCGGTTTTCTGAGCTCCTGTAATTCCTTGTTCGGTCAGTGGTGAATTGCCTGATCCCTGCAAAAGCTCTTGTTCGTTCCATTGGGTACGGCCATGGCGAATAAAATAAAAAGTGAGTTGTTTTGACATCATAGTTCCTTGGAGATCTGGAAGTATAGGGTATAACTAACTTATGATGCAAAGGCCGTCTGAAACGATAATTTCAAACGGCCTTTTACTTTAACGTGTACCGTTTAGATACGGTCGTGCTTGGAGGATAACAAGCTTACCATTGTCAAACGCCCATTCGATATCCTGCTCGCCATTGGCAAATAGCTGTTTGATTTGTTGGCCGGTTTGGTCAAGGCGACGGATTTGTTCTTGATTCATCACATTGCCACTGGTTACAGGCACCTCCCGTACTCCACCATTTTTATCCAGTTGCAACGCTGTGGTTTCATTAGAGGAGCTGAGACGTTGTACAGAATCATTGCGACGGTTATAGACCACCTGTTCGGCTACCCGTTTGCCTTCAACGACACGAATACCCAACCCGCGTTTGGCGGCAATGTAGGCGCTATTTTTCTGAGCAATATCATAAGGATTGATGGTAACCAACACGCCGGAGAGATCTGCATTGATGCTTTGTTGCACAAAGACACTCATTTTCACGCTATCGTGAGGCAATCCGGCAATACGGCGGGCTTCGTATGCACTGTAATTGAAAACAGAAGCCCAAGATTGCTTCACTGCTTCGGCCAACGCGTTTTCATCGGTAACATTTGGCACGGTGGTGTACAGCCCTGCGCCGCTGAAATTGGGTAGGTCTTCGGAATTAGAGGAGCTGCGGACAAACACGCCTTTGCTGTTTAATTGATTGCGCCATTGCTCAGCCCATTTATGTTTCCATTCCGACGGGATTTCGGCATCGGTAATTTTTTTCTGCAGCGTGAGTAAAGCAGTACGGCGCTTGCGGTTGTCTCCATCACTTTGTGTTTCGATTTGGGCCAGTGTTGTTGCATTAATACCCAGCCTATCCATCATGGCTTGATAATAGGCAAACGGAATGCAGAATCCGTCAGGTACATTACTACCTTTAATATGGGCGCGGATATGACCGAGGTTGGCAGCCTTACTGCCGCAGTAACGGCTGTCATCACGGCGCAGGTTTGACAAAGCCCTAAGGCCATAATCGGAAACATCAGGTTGGGGCAGGGTAAGGCCGTCTGAAAAGCTTTTACTGGTAGTGTTCCGGTTGGTTTGGACAATTCGGTATTGCTTAGCAGTCGCTTCAAATTCGATACGACGGCCAATATATGGGGCTAGGATTTTTTCTGCGTCTTTAAGGTAAATATTGGGAATCCCCCAGCCGCGTGCCAATACATTCACATGCGATAGTGCAGTAGATGGTTTCTCGCTGATAATCCCTGCCACAGGTGGCAGCTCTAGGGGAACCTCTTTCAAAATAAGGGTATACGGATTTAATGGTTGATGGGGCACCTT
>NZ_KV814826.1:0-1573 GCF_001814095.1 Neisseria sp. HMSC068C12
TGCGTTTGAAATGATGGATGTGCCAAGTCTCGGGACGGTCTTTCAGACGGCCTTCATGATTGCTTTGACCGTATTCGGTCTGCTGAACCAGTTGTCCGGCGGCATCGTAGCCGTAGGCGGTGATTTTGCCGTCCCAGCCGGTTTCTTGGATCAGGTTGTCGGTCGGGTCGTAATCGAAACGGTAGGTTTCGCCGTTTTCATTGGTGAGGACGGTCAGACGGCGGGCTTTGTCGTAGGCGTAGGCGAAGGTATGGCCCAGTGCGTTGGTGCGTTTGATCGGCAGTCCGTCCACTGCGAGCTCGTAGGCGGTTTTGGCACCGAGTCCGTCGATGTGGGCAGTCAGACGGTTGAGGCGGTCGTATTCGAAGGTTTCGTGACTACCGTCGGGGTAGTCGGTTGAGATTGTTAAAGAACAAAAACAAATAGTTCAGACGACCTCAAAGAAGATAGTGAAGTCGTCTGAAAAGTAGAAACAGCGTGAGTAGCGCATACCCTATGTCGGAACTGAAGTTTTTGCTAGACTACGGCTTACTATTCGTATTTTATATACCACCTTTTGGCATCATCTCCTGTAACTGGACTGTAAGGTAGATATCCTTCTGCCTCTTTATCTGAAATTTCTTGATCATTCCCTAACAAATCAATTTTTCTTTTCATGCCACTTGGTCCATATTCAAAAAACACATTCTTAATTTCATCAGGGGTAAGTTCAAAATTGTCATAATGACCTAAAATTCTCCATTCGCCCTTTTGTATGTGTTTTTTATTATCCAATGTACTATATACATCCAATATAAATATTTTTCCTAGTTGTTTAGCCTCCATTATTTCTTTCGCTGTAATAACATTAGGATTTGTATGTTGTATATCATATATCTTACAAGCAAACCAGCCATCCAATTTAGCAATTAAAATCCCATAACCATATTTTTCTTCAAGTTCATTAATTTTAAAACAAAGAATATCTCCCACTTTAATAAACCTTAACATTGTACGTGTTTTCTTATCCCACTCCCATAAATTTACTCTATCCATTGCACTTTCCTTTCAGTTTTTTAAGTAATTTATTTCGAAACTTCATAAAATATTTTTGGCGAGATTTTCTACGAGTTTTGCTATTTATATCAAAAGAATTAATTTTATTCTGTCTATTACTTTGAGAAATTTCTTTTCCTACCTCTCCATGTTTTGTATCGTAATGTTCAATTAAGGCTTGTTCATACCCCCTTGCTTGGCCATATGTCAAATTACGATGCAAGGGCTCCATTCTTGTTAAGCCATCTTTGGTCAAACGTCCTGTATCTTGATGTTCAGCAATCCTTCTCGCTGTATCGTTCGTAATACCAACGTAATAAGGCTTATCTGCAATTTTTCCGGTATTTGGATCAACATCAAATAATCCGTAAACATGGTAGCCTGGAGTTTTCTCATGAACCAATCCCAATGGATCAATCCATATCTGGCTGTTAGGAGCAAACCAATAAAGACTCTCGCCCCCCCCACAACCCAATCGGGTCCTGGTTCACAAACCGCCCCGCATCAGGCTCGTAATACCGCATCAGGTTGTAATGCA
>NZ_KV814827.1:0-277 GCF_001814095.1 Neisseria sp. HMSC068C12
AACAACGCCGGCAACAAAGTGACCAACGTAGCCGCCGGTACCGACGATACCGACGCCGTTAACTACGGTCAGCTGAAAGAAACCAACGCCAACGTGGCCAAAGGTCTGAACATTGCCGCCGACAACGGTAACGACGACAACGTCCAACTGGGCGAAACCGTTGCTTACCGCAGCAGCGACAAAAACATCGTGACCACCGTGTCTGACAACCAGATTGACTTCAAACTGGCCAAAGACATTACCGTTGACAGCGTCACCGCAGGCGACAGCAAACTGA
>NZ_KV814828.1:0-827 GCF_001814095.1 Neisseria sp. HMSC068C12
TTGAATCAGGTTGCCGGCTTTGTCATAGGCGTAGCGGCGGTTGACGGCGCCGCCGGCCAACGGGTTTTGTTTGCCGTGAAGCGTTTGTGTGCCGTTCTGGATGGTACGCTGGCTTTTTAGACGACCCATGGGGTCGTAGTCGTACAGGCTGCTGATGCTGCCCTGCGTCCTTTGGATTTCGCGGTGCAGTTTGTCGCGTTCGATGTCGCTGACGACTTCGCCGTCGAGGCTGATTTGGTGCAGGTGTCCGCTGCCGTAGTACAGGTAATCGATATGGCGGCCGTCGGGCAGGATGGTGCGGATACGGTTGCCCAACGGGTCGTATTGGTAGCCTACGGTGGCGCTTTGTCCGTTGTGGACGGTGGTTTCGCCGATAAGGCGGTCGAGTTCGTCGTAGGCGAGTTCGACGCTGCTGTGTTGGTTGCGGGCTTTGGTCAGGTTGCCGGTAATCGGGTCGTATTCGAAACGGGTGCGGCTGATGCCTTCGTCTTTGCTTTGTCCGTTGCGGCCGGAGACTTTGCGGCTTTGTTTTTCGATCAGTTGGCCGAGGATGTTGCGTTTGAAATGATGGATGTGCCAAGTCTCGGGACGGTTTTTCAGACGACCTTTATCGGTGCTTTGACCGTATTCGGTCTGTTGAACCAGTTGTCCAGCAGCATCGTAGCCGTAGGCGGTGATTTTGCCGTCCCAGCCGGTTTCTTGGATCAGGTTGTCGGTCGGGTCGTAATCGAAACGGTAGGTTTCGCCGTTTTCATTGGTAAGGACGGTCAGCCGGCGGGCTTTGTCGTAGGCATAGGCGAAGGTATGGCCCAGTGCGTTGGTGCGTT
>NZ_KV814829.1:0-3343 GCF_001814095.1 Neisseria sp. HMSC068C12
TGCTGCTTTTACGGGCGATTTTATTGACGGCCATGGGGTGCTTTACTCCAGAGATTGGATAGTGATATAGAAGAATAATATCTATTGACTGAATCTTACTTTATTTATATATGAAAAGAAAAGCGTAAAAAGGTTATCTGAAAAATTTCAGGTAAGCTTTTTGTAAAAGTTATTGTACGACTAGGAGAAACAGGAGTTAACAGGCTTAAAATACTAACATTATTAATTTAACATAATATAAATTAATTTCCTTTTCCCTATTCTTCTACAAATTCCGCTGTTTTGTTCCTATATGTCAAATGAGAATTAATGATACTCTAGAGAGTGTGCTCATAGTACTCCAATTTTTAGTATAAAATCAATAGGTTTTAATAGAAATTTGGCTGGTTAATTTTACTGTAACCTTATCATTAATTGTAGCCTGGCGAAATAGAGTAGGGTAAAGATAGTGAATTGTGCTAACTTTGTTTGAACTTATTCAAAACTGTTCAGATGGTCTTATTTCATTAATCCTAGCTTTTTTCTCTCCACAAAATGCAAAGACCATTGTTGATTAGTTATTATCACTTATAACTACTGTCAATCCCTGCATTTTAGTTTCCACCGTTTCTCCTACTTTCTTTCAATCTTTCCTTAATCATGTGTGAACCTTTTCTTTTTCAGTCAATGACGTTATTTATTGGAGAAAAGTTTTCACTATCAGCCTTAACAATCACTATTAAAATATGCTCCAATGTTCTGTCCCCGCCTGTATGCGGCTTGGGCGACGGTGAGGCTGCATTCGAGCAGGTTGCGGTTTTCGTATTCGGACACGGTGTGCGGCTCGGCTTGGTTTTGTTTCCAAAGCCTCAGTTGGGCGATAGCGCGGCGCAGGTCGGTATCGTTGCGGAGAATGCCTAGATAGTGTTGGTTGAACGCTTGCAGGGCGGGGCGGCTGAATGTGTTTTGAAGGTCGTCTGAAAAGATACCTGCTTCGGAGTAGGGGCGTTCAGACGGCCTTTGGGACGGTACGGCTTGGAATGCTTGTCCATCTGCGACGGGCTGGTATGCCTGCCAGCTTTCGGCGTAGCTGCGGATGAGGTAAGCGTCGTATAAATCGTGGCTGAAGAACGACCAGAACACGGGTTCGTCCTGATAAATCAGGCTGATGCCGTCGGGTGTGTGGAGTTTCAGGTAGCCTTGCGTTTGACGGTCGATATGCAGGGTGAGGCTGTTTGGGGAGGAGGGATGGTGGTATTGTTCCAGAACGGCGTTGGTTGAATCAAATACAGTTATTCAAAATCAGATCTTTATCAGCTACGCGAATAACCCTGGTATTCCGTTTCCTGTTGTGCAATTTGAGTCTCTTGGTTCGAAAACGATGGTGTCTGTTGTGCCAAACCCTCCTGTACACGTTTGTTGAATTTATCAACAATATCTTGGTTTTCTGCTAAAAGCTGCTTGGTGTACGAACCATCCTTATCATTCATTAACCCATTGATCATCGAACGAATTTTTTCATATTTAGATTGGGATTCCGATTCATTTTTTCCAATATCCGGCGCCATCTCAGGTTTAATAAAGTTTTCTTTAGGCCGTAATGCACCGTGAAAAATAGTTTTTTGATCCCAATAAGAATTTCCTGTCATCACTACTTCAGCAGGCCCTGTTGATGTTTGAGATCCAAAAAAATGAATGCGTCCTTTTTCATCATACTCTTTAAAAACAGCAACGTGTTGAGAACCTCCCGGCATTGTCATCATTAATATGTCGCCTGCTTTCAAACTGCCATCTGTTTTGGCAGATGCAGGTAGTACATCAAAATTTTTTTGAGCATAGTTCGTTATATGTTTTCCGTTAAACAGCGTTCTGGTTCCAAAGTCTTTGGCTTCCATTTTAAGATTAAATCCCGCTCCTTCTAATGAAAAATAAACAAGAGAAGAACAATCAACACCTTTTCTTCCATCATGATCTTTGTCTTCATTTAAACGAGAAGGATCAATTTTCTCTCCAGATTTATTTGCAGAGCGTCTAGCCATATCCTGTCTGCCGTATTCATGCGTGGTTTTCGAAAAGTTTGCTTCAGCATAATCAATAATCCGTTGATTCTGCCGTTCTTGAATTTCAGACATTTCAATTCCTTTTATGCCGTGTTAAAAAATTAATCTGCAAAAAAACGGACAGCCTTTGTTTTAACCCAGCCGGTTGCACATACACCGCTGGCGGTTACAACAAGCTGCCCGCCCTCGTCAAACGAAGTCGTCAGACGGCATTGGCTGCCTGACGGTTTCTTTACCTGCCATTTGCTTGGAAAATCTGCCATTTTCAAGCATTCTTTCGCGCCTGCATCTTCACAGCCCGCACCCGCTGCCGGAGGCACTTTTTTCACCAGCGTCCAGCCGTTTGATTCAGCCACATTGCCAACCACACAGAGATATTGGGTGTTTCTTAACTGCATTACCGTTTTCGAACGGGCATCGGGCTTTTCCTTTAACACTGCGCCGCCTGATGATTGTACATAAACCTGATTGCCGCACGACACGGTTTGATGATGGGCTATTTTTCCACTATTTACCGGCTTCGCCACCACTGTTGCCGAGACCAGCAAGGTTAAAAGCAGCATTTTTTTCTTCATTTAAATACCTTTTAAAAACAATAAATTACTAAAATACGCAACATAATCAATGTAGTATTGATGATAAAACAACATTGCAAATAATGCAAACGACGAACATCCGAATGCGGTAAGGCCGTCTGAACAGTTTGTTTGTCGGGCATCCATGCCCGACCTGCTCGGCGTTTTCAGGCTGCCTGCGTGCGGAGTGCAAAGCCGAAAAACTTTTGCAAAATCCACCGCTCTTTTGGGGCGAAATGCCGTCTGAAAGCGATTTCAGAATCGGTGCGGGTATGTTGTTTGTAACCAAGTTTGTAGAGGCCGTTTTTCTTCGTCCAGCGGGCATCTTTATCTTTGCTCGGTGTGGTTTGACCGCTGACTTGTCCTTCTTCATCAACTTCTATGGCCTGACGCTATTTGCTGCCGGCAGTCTAAATAATGGTGGCGTCAATGACGGCGGCGGATGCTTTCTCTACTTTTAGTTTTTTTTCGGTCAGTTGGCAGTTAATCAGTTCCAGCAGTTCGGACAGGGTGTTGTCTTGCGCCAGCCAGTTGCGGCAGCGGCATAAGGTGCTGTAATCGGGGATGCTCAGTTCGTCAAAACGGCAAAACAGGTTGAAGTCGATGCGGGTGATGAGGCTGTGTTCGAGTTCGGGATCGGAAAGGCTGTGCCATTGGCCGAGCAGGACGGCTTTGAACATGGACAACAGGGGATACGCGGTGGTCTCGGAGGTAACGGGTTCTTTGACG
>NZ_KV814829.1:3443-8494 GCF_001814095.1 Neisseria sp. HMSC068C12
CTCGGAGGTAACGGGTTCTTTGACGATTCAGGTATTGTTCGATCGGTTGTCAATCAATCACCTGATCCAACTTCAATAGTGGGAAACGGTCGATGTGTTTGGCGATCATGGCTTGGGCAGTTTGCTGGAAGAAGGTGGTCATGGAAAATCCCCTGAATGTCTTAAGTAGGAATTTAGGGGATTTTTGGGGAGATTTTGCAAAGGTCTCGGGCCGTCTGAAAAACCTTTCAGACGGCCTTTTTGTTTTTGAATATTGTAAGTGATTGAACTACTGAGAGAAACAGAATTTAGCAGGCTAAAATACTAGTGTTATGAATTTAACATAATATAAATTAATTTCCTTTTCCCTATTCTTCTACAAATTCCGCTGTTTTGTTCCTATATGTCAAATGAGAATTAATGATACTCTAGAGAGTGTGCTCATAGTACTCCAATTTTTAGTATAAAATCAATAGGTTTTAAGAGAGATTTGGCTGTAACTCTACCACTTAATTATTGAGTAATGGAATAGTGCTTCTACTATACTAAGTACCTCCAACTTCTTTGAGATAAGTACCTTAGCAGTTTGAGACCTTTGCAAAATTCCTTTTCCCCCGACAGTTGAAACCCAAACACAGGTTTTCGGCTGTTTTTGTTTCAAATATCCACTGATTCTACTCAAATACCCCCTTAATCCTTCTTGGATACCTGATTAATCAGGCATCCAACCGCCTTTTAGGCAGCAACAGGCGCACTTAGCCTGTTGGCGGCTTTCAAAAGGTTCAAACACATCGCCGTCAGATGGCTTTGTGCACTCACTTTGAGCAGACCAAAATAGGCTGCCCGCGCATAGCGGAATTTACAGTGTAACGTACCGAAGCTTTGTTCGACCACATAACGGGTCTTCGACAAATATCGGTTACGCTTCGTTTGAGCTTCCGCCAGCGGACGGTTGCGGCAGGCTTTTCGCATTATGTGGGGAAAATTAGATGGAAATTATTGGTGTGGGTAAGGGTGGGAAGGGTTTACCTGTTGAGGCCGTCTGAAAAGTATAGACTGCCGAAGCCGCTTTGTTCGGCGATGCGTTCTATCGGCAAATCCGTATTTTCCAACAAACCCTGTACCTGCCATAGCCGCTCTGTGGTGAGCCACTCACCGAAGTTCATGCCTGTGGCTTGAGAAAAATGGCGGATAAAGGTTCAGCGGGAAACGGTTAATTTGTTTTTACGCCCAAGCGGTTCAGTGCGTCAATGGCGGGCTGGGAAACATGGTCGCCGCGTGCGGCGGATTTTTGATACCAGCGCACGGCTTGGGTCATGTCTTTTGCCGTGCCAATGCCGTTTTCGTAACAATAGCCCAGCCAGTATTGCCCCGTGATGTCGCCCGCTTCGGCTGCCTGCGTGAAGTAGGCGAAAGCGGTTTGCGCATTTTGGGCGACGCCTTCGCCGTTCAGATACATCAGACCCAGATAACGCGGCGCTTTCATATGCCCCGCCTGCTGCGCCTGCTCAAAATAGCGTTTGGCGTGTCGGTAATCGTGCTTCTAATACAGGGCGATGCCTTCGTCCAGCAGGGCTTTTGCCTGTTCGTTTTGATGCGGAACGGCGGAGCATGCGGTGAGAAGGGCGGAGATGGCAAGCGCCGATAGTTTGGATTTCATGGGCGTTTCTTTAAGAGTGGGGGAAAGGATAGTTTAGGAATATCATGCAGTTACAGCAATCGACAAGTGCAGGCTGCTTTTATGCTTTTAAGCAGCCTTCATTTTGCTGCGCAAAAACGCAATAAAACATTTTGTTTTTGCCGGCAACAGCCGCGTGGCAGTTAGGGCGTAAATGGGGATGCTCTGTCCTTTCCAGTCAGGCAGTATATGTTTCAAACGACCTGAGGCTTCGTATTGTGCTGCCATTTTTGCCGATATAAAGGCAACCCCCAAGCCATGCGCAGCCATGCGTGCCAGCATGCCTATGCTGTTTACGGCATAGGGCGATTGCGCGGTGATGAGTACGGTTTCTCCTGCCGTATTTAGCAAGGTCCAATTTGAGGTCGTCTGAAAACGTAGGCAGTCGGCAGCGGGTAAATCCTGCGGGGTTTGCGGCTCGCCGTGTTTGGCAAGATAGCTTGGAGAAGCATAGAGATAACATTCGTCATGTATCAGCACTGTGGAGATATAACCTGAATCTGGCTGTTCTCCCGCGCGGATGACCAAATCGAACGGCTCACCAATCAAATCCACTTTACGCGGGGTAACATCCATTTCCAGCTTGATTTCAGGGTATTGCGCGGCAAATTCGGGGAGTAGGGGCGCAAGAAATTCATACGAAAAATCAACAGGGAGCGACACACGCAGCACGCCGTACGGACGCACCAGCATCCCGCTTAGCTCGTCATGAATCCGTCGCGCTTCTTCCATAATAGGCTTGACCCGCTCGAAATAACGCCTACCGGCTTCGGTCAGCTCAACCCGCCGGGTCGTGCGGTTCAAAAGCTGTAAACCCAGCTGCTTTTCCAATTCGCCGACTCTGCGTGATAACGTTGATTGCGGCATCCCCAGTTTCGCGGCTGCTTTGCTAAATCCCTTGGCTTCCGCCACTTCGGCAAATAACGCCATTTCGTTTAAATAATCCATTGATAGTTGTCTATTGCTGATTTTAGGTAACCTATTATATCTAAAAATGGATAAGTATTATCTATAAAACCATATTTATCTGAAAAGCAATCTTCTCCTACAATACGTTTCATGACATCTCAACTGCACTTTAAGGAGTAAAAAAATGTATAAGCCCTTTAATTCCCAAGATTCTGTAATGCTTTTAGTCGACCACCAAGTTGGCACTATGAGTTGGGTCGGTTCAATTTCATTTGAAGAAATGAAACGCAATGCGTTGATGCTTGCTAAAACTGCGGCAATATTGGGAATTCCTACTGTTTTAACTTCCAGCATGGAAGAGCACGCCCAAGGCCCATTGTTGTCAGAACTTGAACAGATTTTGCCTAAAGAGTTTGCTAACCGTGTTAAACGTGCGGGTGTTGTAAATGCAATGGCTGATGAAAATTTTGCTGCTGCTGTCAAAGCCGCAGCGGGTAATCGCAAACGTATTATCATCGCCGGGGTAACCAATGATGTCTGCACCGTATATCCGACATTGACCCTTTTGGAAATGGGTTACGAAGTGCAAGTAGTTGCCGATGCGGGCGGCTCTCCAACCAAAATGGCCGATGAATCCTCACTGCGCCGCATGGATAAAGCGGGTGCAACCATTACCAGCACCAACCAGCTCATTGCCGAACTGGCACAGACCTGGGCTGATGAAAACGGACAAAAACTCTTACAGGTGATTGCCGAAGCTTTGCAAGCATAAATCGTAAATTGTGTAAAAGCAGCCTGCACTTTGAAAATTTGAAGTGCAGGCTGCTTTTGGGCTTTCAGGTAGTCTTTTGGCTGTGCAGAAACTCAGTTTCCTTTGGAAACTTCGTTGAAGCTGCGCTTTCAGACGACCTGAAAAGCGGGAATTCGTTTCATCGGCCATGATTCCGTTGTCCAAACGCGTTCGAATTCTTCGGCGAAACCGTGTTGCGCGGCGTAGGTTTGCAGTTGTTGCAGCCAAGTCTTTGGGGCGATGTCGGCGGCAGCGCGGGTGGTGTGCAGCAGGTAGGGGCGGGTATCGAAAGCTTGGACGATGTGCTGGCTGACGGCGTTTAAGGCTTGGGGATTGTGGTCAGATTGCCGCTGTATTGTTCCAGCGCGGCGTTGAGCGATTGGTAGTGCATGGAGCATCCTTTGAAAGGCGTTCAGCGATAACTGATGACGATCATCGTACTGCCGTCTTTATTGTGGTAGTACGCGCCCGCATTGCCCCATGTAAATCGACGGCACTTGCCTGCTGCCGATGTTTCAATGGAGCAAGGGGCATCGCCCAGCTGTTTATCCAGCCATCGATCAAATTGTTTTCTGCGTTGCAATTCGCGCTCCTCCGACCATGCTGCCCAGCTGTTGTCCTCGCCTATCGGGCAGAAGAATATGGATAAGCGCTCCAGCCGTTGCTGCTCGGATTGGGCGGTAAGGGTGTATTGTTCGGAATGTTTGGTAAATGACAAACCGAAAAATGTTATTCCCGCTTGCAGATGATTCGGGGTGGATTTTGGGAAGCATGCAATCCAGTCATCAAGCGTGGGGTGTGCAGTGATGGCCTTGCCGTCCGGCAGAATGATGCTGCCGTTTTCAGGGTTTATCTTCATCGGTTTGAATTTCCAAATATAGTTTTCAGACGACCTGAAACCGTATTCATACCCATGTCCGTTTTATCACACCTTTAAGCCGCACGATTGCTCATTTTAGCAACAACCGTCCCTGTCTCGACAAATTCAAAGTAGCCAGTAACAGCAACATAACCAAGCCGGAGCCTGCGGTGGCAAGGAAATAGCCTAAAAAAGTAAATGCTGTTCGGCAATAAAATGGAAACCGCAGCCCGTCTTGCATTTGCTGAAATTCAAGCCTCGAAAATTAAAGTGGCGGTACTGGCAATTAATGAGAGTGCGCGGTACAAAATCAGCTCGAACAGCGGTAAATCGATTTCGTGCTGGTTACAAAAGAAGAATGATGAATGCTAATGATAGGTATGATAAATTTCCCTTTATGGTCTGTAAATAGCGTGTAAGTGAATGCACTTTTAAAAGATGCAGTAAAAAGGCATAATTTAAGCTCTCATATTTGTTTTAGGAGCAAAAGATGAATATTTTATTATTGGATGGCGGTAAAAATTTTGGCCATTCACATGGCGAGTTGAACCACACACTTCATAAAAAAGCGAAAGAAGTTTTGACCGCACTTGAACACAATGTAAAAGAAACCGTGATTGATGCTGACTATGATGTTGAAGCAGAAATCGAAAAATTCTTATGGATGGATGCCGTGATTTGGCAGATGCCAGGCTGGTGGATGCACGAACCTTGGACAGTGAAAAAATACATAGACGAAGTATTAACCGCTGGACACGGCAAGCTTTACCATAGTGATGGCCGCCATCGTGTCAATCCAACCGAAGGCTACGGCACAGGTGGTTTGTTGCAAGGCA
>NZ_KV814829.1:8594-121569 GCF_001814095.1 Neisseria sp. HMSC068C12
ACTCGCGAAGGCGACTTCTTCGAAGGTAAAGGTGCGGATGCGGTGTATATGCACTTCCACAAACTTAATGAGTTCATCGGTTTGACCCGTCTGCCGACATTCTTATGTAACGATGTGATTAAAAATCCACAAGTAGAACAATACTTATCCGATTACCAAGCACATTTAGAAAAAGTGTTCGGCTAATGGCAAAAAAGGTGGGTAAAAATTCCCACCTTTTTTGCCATACGATACCACTAAAATATTGGCTCCCGATTGATGTACTTTAACGATATCGTAAAGGGCGGCCATTGCACGTACTGCTAATTGTTCAAAGGTTTTGCCACCATTGCTTAATGCTTTATAAGCTGCCGGGTCATTGGTTAATTGTTTGAATTCGGTTAGCTTCCGCAGGTCAGAGATCTGCATACCTTCCCAACTTCCAAATGATTGCTCATTTAGTCCACAGTGCTGAAAAAGAGGGATGGGACGCTGGCCGATAATATGGCTAGTCGTATCAATGGCACGTTGTAAAATGCTGGAATAAGCAGCGGTAAATTCTACTTGTTGTAGCGCTACGCCGGTTTTCTGAGCTCCTGTAATTCCTTGAATGAAAAGAACAGGCTGCACTACAACCGTTTTGTTATTACAACTAAAAGGATGCTGGATGAAATTGAAAGAACCGGGGATTTAACAACAAGGGATTTATTGAGAAAAAGCTGGAGCATTTGATAAAAGGTCGTCTGAAAAACCTTTCAGACGGCCTTTTACTTTTGAATTTTGTAAGTGATTGTACTACTGAGCGAAACAGGAGTTAGTAGGCTAAAATGCTGCCATTATGAATTTAACATAATATAAATTATGCGAACCTAAGCTAGCATGATGCAATAGTCTTTTCTGCAAATTATGGCCACAACCAAGCCCATGCGCTTCGTCCTTCGCCTTGCAGCAAAACTAAAGTTCGGCAAGCTGAGGCTGTATTCATGCATTCGAGGCCGATTCCGTAGGCTGATAAGGCTGCAGCAACTTTGGGATGCAGAAATTTTTGTTTTTCTCCTGTACCTATAATAATGACTTCTGGACGGTTTTCTGCTGTTTCAATTGCTGATATAAAAATTTGTTCGTTTAATTCTCCGATGGTTGTTTGAGGAATGATGCTCACTTTGCCATCTTGCCAGCAAATGGGTTCTGAATATGTTTGTTCACCGATTTGCAATATGCCTTGTGAGGATGAAAAAAATGATGCGGTTTCATCAATATGGTTTTCTGTGATTTTCATGGCAATTCCTGTTTTTATGGTAGAACGATTTTTCAGACGGCCTTGGGAAACTTGCAAAAAAAGGTGCAAGATCAAGCAATATCAGGTAGGATTCAACGTTTGACCTTGTGCATTGATGCTTTGCTCTGAATTTACGATTGCAAGCGATTATAACAAGCCTTGGTTTTTCGTGATTATTTTAAAGTATCGGCTCAAAAGGAGACACAATGAAGCCAGTAAATATCGGTCTTTTAGGTTTGGGTACAGTCGGTGGCGGTACGGCTACTGTATTGCAGGACAACGCTGCGGAAATCAGCCGCCGCTTGGGACGAGAAGTCCGTATTTCTGCTGTTTGTGATTTGAGCGAAGAAAAAGCCAAACAAATTTGCCCGAATGCTGCTTTTATCAAAGATCCGTTTGAGCTGGTTCAACATCAAGATGTTGATGTTGTTGTGGAATTGTTTGGCGGTACCGGTATTGCCAAAGATGCGGTATTGAAAGCGATTGAAAACGGCAAACACATTGTTACTGCCAATAAAAAACTACTGGCCGAATACGGCAATGAAATTTTCCCTTTGGCGGAAGAAAAAAATGTCATGGTGCAGTTTGAAGCTGCTGTTGCCGGCGGTATACCAATTATCAAGGCTTTGCGTGAAGGCTTGGCTGCGAACCAAATCCGCAGTATCGCCGGTATTATTAATGGTACCAGCAACTTCATTCTGACTGAAATGCGTGAAAAAGGCAGCGCGTTTGCAGACGTATTGAAAGAAGCTCAGGCTTTGGGCTATGCAGAAGCTGACCCCACTTTTGATATCGAAGGTCATGATGCCGGCCATAAAATTACGATTATGAGCGCATTGGCATTTGGTACGCCGATGAACTTTTCTGCCTGCTATTTGGAAGGCATCAGCAAACTCGACAGCCGCGATATCAAATACGCTGAACAACTTGGCTACCGTATCAAATTGTTGGGGATTACCCGTAAAACCGACAAAGGCATCGAGTTGCGCGTACACCCTACTCTGATTCCTGAAAGCCGTCTGCTGGCTAACGTTAACGGCGTGATGAATGCTGTCCGCGTCAATGCCGATATGGTTGGTGAAACCTTGTATTATGGTGCAGGCGCCGGTGCATTGCCAACGGCTTCTGCCGTGGTTGCCGATATCATTGATATTGCCCGCCTGATTGAAGCTGAGACTGACCATCGTGTCCCTCACTTGGCATTCCAACCTTCACAAGTTCAAGTGCAAAATATTCTGCCTATGGATGAAATCACCAGCAGCTACTATCTGCGCGTTCAAGCAACTGACGAACCAGGAACTTTGGGTCAAATTGCCGCACTCTTGGCCAAAGAAAATGTTTCTATCGAAGCTTTGATTCAAAAAGGCGTGATTAATCAAAGCACTGCTGAAATCGTGATTCTGACCCACACCACGGTGGAACACAATGTCAAACGCGCTATCGCAGCGATTGAGGCGTTGAGCTGCGTGGATGCTCCGATCACCATGATCCGCATGGAAAGCCTGCATGACTGAGCAACAAACGGAAAGGCCGTCTGAAGAACAACTGGCGGCCAGAAAGAAAGCCAAGGCAAAAATCCGCACCATCCGCATTTGGGCATGGATTATTTTGTCTTTGCTGGCTCTGACCGCCCTGCTCTCACAATGCGCCATGAACAAGCCGCAGATGAAGCAAAATGTGGTGGAATCTTGTGTGAAAAACATTCCTTTTGCTGAAAAATGGCAAACTGATTTGAAGGCAAAAGGTTTGGATGCGCAAAACGAGAAATTGGCTCAAGACTATTGTGTCTGCATGTGGGATCAGCCTTTAAGCAAACTCTCTGACGAGCAAATCCGAAACTTCGGCAAAATCAGCCCTGAGGAGCAACTCAAACTCTTGGGTGGCGCGGAAGCTTTTGAGGCACGCGATAAGCAATGCGTGGCTGATTTAAAGGCTGAGTAAACCAAAATTATCGGTTTAAGCCAAAGCTATAAGGCCGTCTGGACAACAGACGGCCTTTCTTATATTGAATAAATAGTAATAAGAATTGATTTCATTATATTTTAAGTTTAAGATAGCTTGGTTAATTGCTTTTCTATGGTTGTTGCCATGCGTTACCACTTTCCTATTGCCGTTGATATTTATGATTTTTTGTATACCGGCCGGTTTGACTATCTGGAAATCGGACAATCGGCAGAGTCTATTTTGCAGATGTTTCCTGCGCCTGATTGCGTCCCTAAAGGCTTGTTGGTACAAAAAGGCTGGAATATTTGGCTTTATGGCGATATCGAACTGCATTTCTCCGACAATCGTTTGACACAGATTCGCGCTGATTTTCAGCCTGATGCTGCACTAAGCGGCGGCCGTTGGGTAAAATTGAATCCGTGGTTTTTTGCAAATGGCTGCCTTGATGTTTATGCCGTCATTCAGCGCTTGGTACAACGCAATATTGACTTTATTAAAACGGAAACGCATACCAATTTGATTTTACAGCTGCAAAGCGGGGTCGAATTGATTTTTGAAAAATGTCGGGGCATGCAACTTGCCTCGTTCCGCAAACAAAAAGCTTCCCTGCCTCATTGGGCGCGTGAAACGGCTTCTTAACTAAAACAATGCCGTCTGAAAACATCATTTCAGACGGCATGATCAATTACAAACCATTCAATAATTGTCGGATTTTCGTCATCGCCATAGAAGTCTGTTCATTACAGCCTACAGTCCCTACTCCGCTATCAAAGCAATCAATGCTGCTGACGCTGCAAAAGTGGGCATAGGCCATTTTCAACTCT
The DNA here is from genome assembly GCF_001814095.1 of Neisseria sp. HMSC068C12. Lineage (NCBI taxonomy): Bacteria > Pseudomonadati > Pseudomonadota > Betaproteobacteria > Neisseriales > Neisseriaceae > Neisseria > Neisseria sp. HMSC068C12. The sequence continues at coordinate 12,621 of NZ_KV814829.1, forward strand.
CTGGCCAAAACAGCTTCGGGCATACCGGTCATACCAAGTACATCTACACCATCATTGCGATAACGGGCAATTTCTGCGCGAGTTGGACGGCGCGGGCCTTGCAGGCAGCCATATACTGCTGTGTCGTAAATCGGCACATTGTGCGCTTTCGTGATATTTAATAACTTTTGTCGCAATTCATTGCAATAAGGGTTGAAAAAATCGGTATGGACGACAGGGCATTCTTGGCCTTCAAAAAAAGTATCTTTACGGCCATAGGTATAGTCAATCAAATCGTCCGGCAACACCAGACTGCCGTTTTCAAAATCAGGGTTGATACCGACGACTGAAGAAATGGCAATAATGTTTTCAACGCCTAAAGAGTGCAATGCCCAGATATTGGCGCGATAGTTGATTTCATGCGGCGCGATGGTATGGCTGAAGCCGTGTCGGGCGAGAAAAACAATGTCCAAGCGCCCCAACCTGCCGAACAAAATAGGACTGCTGGTTAAGCCGTATGGAGTGCGTACGATTTTTCGTTCAGTAATTTCGAGTTCCGGCAGTTTGGTCAAACCGCTGCCGCCGATAATGGCTAACATATAGACTTCCTTTGTTATCAATGGCCGTCTGAAACTTGGATTTCAGACGGCCTTAATATCATCGATTTATTTATGTTTATAGAAATGGCTGCCGAAATAGGCAGATGCACCTTCACGCAATAAAACCAATGTTACGGCGGCAAGCGGCAGACCGGCAAGCATACCGACAAAACCCATCAGTTGTCCGAAAGCCATCAACGAGAAAATCACCCAGAACGGAGACAAACCGATGCGGTCGCCGACGATTTTAGGCGTAATGAAAAAGCTTTCCAAGAATTGTCCGACACCGAATACAGCCCAGACCATCAACAAACCCTGCCATGAGCCATATTGCAAAAGCGCGGCAACTGTCGCCAGCAAAAGGCCGGTAAATGCACCCAAATACGGAATAAATACCAAAATACCGGCAATCATACCGATGGCAAAGCCGGAATCCAAACCGACCAGCATCAAGCCCAAGCCATAGACCAAGCCCATAATCATCATCACCATCAGCTGGCCACGCAGAAACTCGCCCAAAACTTCATCCATATTGCCGCTGATACGCGTGTAAGTTTCGATAAAACGGCGCGGAACCAATTTGCTGATTCCGGAAGACCAGCGTTTCCAATCCAACAAGAAGTAATACAGCAGCAAAGGTAACAACACCAAATTGCTGACGCCGCTGATGACGTTACCACTTTGACGCATCAAGGTAGGAATCCATTCTTTGAGCGTATTGCTCAACTCATCCGTATGCGACTGCAACCATGCAATAATTGATTCTTGATCGATTTGAATATAATCCCCGCTGACGCTATTGAGCCACGGCAGCAATTTGTTTTGAACAAAGCCTACGATTTGTGGCAGGCGTTCGGCCAGATTGTTAAACTGGTTCAACAACATAGGCACGATAATCAGCACCAACGACAGCAATATCAGCAAAGCCAGTGCCATAATAATCATAGAGGCCGGCGCGCGACGGATACGCTTCAGTTGCAGCCATTCGACCAAGGGATTCAAAACATAGGCCAAAACGGCAGCTACGATAAACGGCGTCAAAACATCGCCCAAGGCATATAAAAGCCAAATAAAGGCCGCGATAACGCAAGCCATAATAATCCACGGTTTTGCGCCGCGCGTTTTCTTTTGATACATAAAAAGGTATTTCCCAATTGATGTTTAAGGTTTTCAAAATCAATAAGCAGTATAACAGATTCACAAAGGCCGTCTGAACGCGTGACGGCTATTAAGATAAAATAAAAATTGTTGACAATAATGCCAAAAAATTCAGCCTGAATCCTCTAATTTAAGATAAAATACGCTCCGACAATCTACCCATACCCGAATAAGGAAATCCAATGAGCACTTCTTTGAGCTATCGTGACGCAGGCGTGGATATCGACGCAGGCGATCAACTGGTCGAAAACATCAAACCTTTTGCCAAGCGTACTATGCGCCCTGAAGTGTTGGGTGATTTGGGCGGTTTCGGCGCTTTGGTCGAAATCGGCAAAAAATACAAAAATCCGGTATTGGTTTCCGGTACGGACGGCGTCGGCACCAAGCTGAAACTGGCATTCGACTGGGACAAACACGATACCGTCGGCATCGATTTGGTTGCCATGAGCGTCAACGACATTTTGGTTCAAGGCGCAGAACCTTTGTTCTTCTTGGACTATTTTGCTTGCGGCAAGCTGGACGTTGCCCGCGCGACTGATGTGATTAAAGGCATTGCCCAAGGCTGCGAAGAATCCGGTTGCGCTTTGATTGGCGGTGAAACTGCCGAAATGCCGGGCATGTATCCCGAAGGCGAATACGACTTGGCAGGTTTTGCCGTCGGCGTGGTTGAAAAAGAACGCGTTATTAACGGCCGCAGCATTCAGGCCGGAGACGTTGTTTTGGGCTTGGCTTCCAACGGTGCACACTCCAACGGCTACTCTTTGGTACGCAAAATCATCGAGCGCGACAATCCTGATTTGGACGCGGAATTCGACAACGGTAAAACTTTGCGCGAAGCCATTATCGCCCCTACCCGCCTGTATGTGAAACCTATCCTTGCCGCTTTGGAAAAATTCACCATTAAAGGCATGGCCCATATTACCGGCGGCGGCATTACCGAAAACGTACCTCGCGTTTTGCCTGAAAATACCGTTGCACAAATCGATGCCAAAGCGTGGGAATTGCCTAAACTGTTCCAATGGCTGAAAAAAGCAGGCAATGTGGAAACCCAAGAAATGTACCGTACATTCAACTGCGGTATCGGCATGGTCGTTATCATTGCTAAAGAAGATGCCGATGCAGTACAGGCATTCTTGAGCGAACAAGGCGAAACCGTTTACCGTTTGGGCGCAGTTCGTGAGCGCAACGGCGACGAACATCAAACCCAAGTGGCTTGATTGAGATGTAATTAAAAAAGTGCGGATGATGAATCCGCACTTTTTATTGTTTATGATCTAGGGGAATCTCCGCCCTAGCCTGCTTCTTCCATAAAGCCGGCTAACTGAGCCGTATCGTGGGCAATCATCAGCTCTTCATTGGTTGGAACAACCAAAACAGCCGGAGAAGAATCGGTCGGGCTGATAATACCTGAATTGCCGTAGCGTTTGTCCATATTGGCTTTGGTGTCGATGTGCAGACCTAAGAAATCCAAATAGGAAACAGTTTTAGCTCGGATATTACGCGAGTTTTCGCCGATACCGCCGGTAAACACGAGTGCATCAATGCCGCCACAAGCTACTGCCATCGAAGCAATGTATTTGGCAAGGCGGTAAGTCATCACTTCCAGAGCCAAGCGTGCGCCTTCATGGCCTTCATCCGCAGCGATTTCCAAAGAACGGCAGTCGTTGGAGAGTTCAGAAATACCGAGCAAGCCTGATTTTTTGTTCAGCATTTCATCAACTTGGGCAACATCCAAACCGGCTTGTGAAGTCAGATAGCTGTACACGCCCGGGTCGATGTCGCCGCAACGGGTACCCATCACCAAGCCTTCAATCGGCGTGAAGCCCATACTGGTGTCAACGGATTTGCCGTTTTTAATGGCGGTAATGGATGCGCCGTTGCCTAAGTGGGCAATAATCATACGGATGTCTTCCAGAGGTTTGCCCAAAATCCGTGCGGCTTCAGGGGCAACGTAACGCATGCTGGTACCGTGGAAACCGTAGCGGCGGAAAGCGTATTTTTTACGCAATTCGCGCGGAACGGCATAAGTGTAGGCACGCTCCGGCATGGTTTGGTGGAACGAAGTATCCATCACGCCGACATTGGGCAGACCCGGGAAATGCTCTTGCGCAGCCAAAATGCCGTTGATATTAGCAGGATTGTGCAGCGGAGCGAGCGGAATGCAGGCATTGAGTTCGTCCATTACTGCTTGATCGATCAAAACAGATTCGCTGTATTTTTCGCCGCCGTGGGCGATGCGGTGGCCGATGGCTTTAATGCGGTCGTGCAGGCCGTGTTTTTCAAGTTCTTTCAGCAACATACCTACTGCACCGGCGTGGTCGTTACGGCCGGTCAAGGCTGTTTGGCATTTTTTGCCGTCTTTGCTGAACGTAATGACTGCTTCGGGCGTACCCAAACGTTCGCCGAGACAGCTTAAGAGAACTTTGCCGTTTTTACGGTCGATAACAGCACCTTTGAGTGAAGAGCTGCCGCAGTTTAGAACAAGAATGAGTTGGTTGGACATGGTGTTTCTCCTTTGATTTTTGATTGTTTTTTTGGCTTCAGGCCGTCTGAAAAGAGCAAAAACATTTGAGAGCTTTTCAGATTGCCTTTGGTTTGATGTTTAGTCAGGCTTTATGCCCAACCATAATCTCCATTGCAGGTATCGCTACCTGACTAAAATCTGCTTATTTGGTTTTCAGACGGCCTTGTTTAGTGCTGCGGCCGTCTGAAAACTTAAAAGCAATCTTCCGGCACTCGGACTTGTCCTTCCATAATCACGCGTGCGCTACGGCTCATGACTGCTTTGGTGGCCGTCCATTGTCCGTCCTGACATTCGGCGGCTGCACCAACGCGCAGTGTGCCTGACGGATGGCCGAAACGGACTTCTTTACGCGCTCCGCCTCCGGCTGCAAGGTTGACCAGCGTACCGGGCACGGCGGCAGCGGTAGCGATGGCGACTGAAGCAGTACCCATCATGGCGTGGTGCAATTTGCCCATGCTCAGTGCGCGTACCAATAAATCGATGTCGGCAGCTTTGACGGTTTTGCCGCTTGAAGCGGTGTAATCGGCCGCAGGGGCGACAAAAGCGACTTTCGGAGTATGGGCGCGGGTAGCGGCTTCGGATACGTCGCTGATTAAACCCATTTTCAGCGCACCATACGCGCGGATGGTTTCAAATTTTTCCAGAGCCGCGGCATCGTTGTTGATATCGTCTTGCAACTCTTTGCCTGTATAGCCCAAATCTGCGGCATTCAGGAAAATGGTTGGAATGCCGGCATTGATAAGCGTGGCTTTCAGACGGCCTATATTCGGCACATCAATTTCATCGACCAAATTGCCGGTTGGGAACATACTGCCTTCGCCGTCGGCCGGATCAAGAAATTCGATTTGTACTTCGGCTGCCGGAAACGTTACGCCGTCAAGCTCAAAATTGCCTGTTTCCAAAACTGCGCCGTTTTGCATCGGTACATGGGCAATAATGGTTTTGCCGATGTTTTTCTGCCAAATTTTGACGGTACACAGGCCGTCTGAAGGGATTTTGTCTTTATCGACCAAGCCTTGCTCGATGGCAAATGCGCCCACGGCGGCAGTCAGATTGCCGCAGTTGCCGCTCCAATCGACAAAAGGTTTGTCGATGGAAACTTGTCCGAACAAGTAATCAACATCGTGATCGGCGCGTTCGGATTTGTCCAAAATTACGGCTTTGCTGGTGGACGAACTGGCATTGCCTAAACCGTCAATCTGTTTGCCGTAAGGGTCGGGGCTGCCGAGTACGCGCAAGAGGATTTTGTCGCGTGCCTCGCCTGCTTCCTGCGCAGCTGCCGGCAGATCGGTGCGTTTGAAGAAAATGCCTTTAGATGTACCGCCGCGGTAGTAAACGGCTGGAATTTTAATTTGCGGCATTTCGAGTTCTCCTTTGTATTTCTAGTATGGTTTTTTCAGACGGCCTCTCAAACATTCGAGGCCGTCTGAAAACCTTTTTGAGCGTAGCCCGGACATTTTGATCATGCCCGATTTACCTTACGCTGCATTTCCTTCTAAAAAGTCTTGTGCGAAACGTTGCAACACACCACCGGCTTCATATACCAATACTTCTTCTGCAGTATCGAGGCGGCAGGTAACCGGAACTTTGACAGTTTCGCCGTTTTTACGGTGAATCACGAGAGTCAGGTCGCAGCGCGGTGTGCGTTCGCCGACCACGTCGTAGGTTTCCGTACCGTCCAGTTTCAGGGTGTGGCGGTTAGTACCCGGTTTGAATTGCAGCGGCAACACGCCCATACCGATCAAGTTGGTGCGGTGGATACGCTCGAAGCCTTCGGCAACAATCGCTTCCACGCCGGCGAGGCGTACGCCTTTTGCAGCCCAGTCGCGGCTTGAGCCTTGACCGTAGTCCGCACCGGCAATGATGATGAGCGGCTGTTTGCGGTTCATATAGGTTTCGATGGCTTCCCACATGCGCATGGTTTTACCTTCGGGTTCAACGCGTGCCAGCGAACCTTGGCGTACGCTGCCGTCTTCGTTTCTCACCATTTCGTTAAACAGTTTCGGATTGGCGAAGGTTGCGCGTTGGGCGGTCAAGTGGTCGCCGCGGTGGGTTGCATAAGAGTTGAAGTCTTCTTCAGGCAAACCCATTTTCGCCAAATATTCGCCTGCGGCACTGCTGGCCAAAATCGCATTGGACGGCGAGAGGTGGTCGGTGGTGATGTTGTCGGGCAAAATCGCCAGCGGACGCATGCCTCTCAATGTGCGCTCCCCTGCCAGTGCTCCTTCCCAGTAAGGTGGGCGGCGGATATAGGTGGACATTGGACGCCAGTCGTACAGCGGGCTTGGTGCTTTTTGCGCTGTGCCGGTATCGAACATCGGAATATAAACGTCGCGGAATTGTTGCGGTTTCACATATTCGGCAACGATGGCATCGATTTCTTCATCGGTCGGCCAGATATCTTTCAGGCGGATTTCTTTGCCGTCTGCAACGCCTAGTACGTCGTTTTCAATATCGAAACGGATGCTGCCTGCCAGCGCGTAGGCAACGACCAACGGAGGCGAAGCGAGGAAAGCCTGTTTCGCATACGGATGGATACGGCCGTCAAAGTTGCGGTTGCCTGACAATACAGCGGTGGCGTACAAATCGCGGTCGATGATTTCTTTCTGGATTTTCGGATCCAGCGCGCCGCTCATGCCGTTACAGGTGGTACATGCGAAGGCAACGATACCGAAGCCGAGTTTTTCCATTTCAGGCAGCAGGCCTGCTTCTTTCAAATAGATTTCGGCTACTTTTGAACCCGGGGCAAACGAAGATTTCACCCAAGGTTTGCGTTTCAAGCCGAGGCGGTTGGCATTGCGTGCCAACAGCGCGGCGGCGACAACGTTGCGCGGATTGGAAGTATTGGTACACGAAGTAATCGCGGCAATAATCACTGCACCGTCAGGCATTTGGCCGTCTGAAGGCTCTTCGTAAGGTTTAGCCAAGCCTTTGCTGGCCAAATCGGCGGTCGCAAAACGGGCATGCGGATTACTTGGGCCTGCCATATTGCGCGTTACGCTGCTCAAATCAAATTTCAATACGCGAGGATAAACGGCGTTTTTCAAGGCATCTGCCCACAAGCCTGCGGTTTTGGCGTAGGTTTCCACCAATTTCACTTGCGCATCGTCGCGACCGGTCAGTTTCAAATAATCAATGGTTTGCTCATCAATAGCGAACATCGCAGCAGTCGCGCCGAACTCAGGGGTCATATTGGAAATGGTGGCACGGTCGCCGATGGACAGGCTTCTTGCGCCCTCGCCAAAGAATTCGACAAATGCACCAACCACGCGCTCTTTACGCAAGAATTCGGTCAGTGCCAACACGATGTCGGTGGCAGTAATGCCCGGCTGGCGTTTGCCGGTCAGCTCAACGCCGACAATATCAGGCAGACGCATCATGGAGGCACGGCCCAACATTACGGTTTCGGCTTCCAAACCGCCCACGCCTACGGAAATCACGCCCAATGAATCAACGTGCGGCGTATGTGAGTCAGTACCGACGCAGGTGTCAGGGAACGCTACACCGTTTTTGACTTGGACAACCGGAGACATTTTTTCCAAGTTGATTTGGTGCATAATGCCGTTGCCCGCCGGAATCACGTCCACATTTTCAAATGCGGTTTTTGTCCAGTTGATGAAGTGGAAACGGTCTTCGTTGCGTCGATCTTCGATTTCGCGGTTTTTACGGAAAGCATCAGGATCGTAGCCGCCGCATTCAACGGCCAGAGAGTGGTCAACGATAAGCTGGGTTTGCACCACCGGATTCACTTTGGAAGGATCGCCGCCTTTTTCGGCAATCGCATCGCGCAGTCCTGCCAAATCCACCAACGCTGTCTGACCCAGAATATCGTGACACACCACGCGCGCCGGATACCAAGGAAAGTCGATTTCCTGTTTTCCCTCAATCAGCTGGCCCAACCAGCTTTGCAGCGTAGGCAGGTCGACTTTGCCTGCGCGGTTGACCAAGTTCTCAGCCAAGATACGGCTTGTATAAGGCAGCTTGTCGTAAGAGCCTGGTTTGATGTCTTCACACGCCTGACGCGCGTCATAATATTCCAAATCCGTACCGGGCAAAGCTTTGCGGTAGCGTTGGTTGGCAGTCATGTCGGTTCTCCTAAAATCTATTCTTTTTTTGGTTTTGGGATTTCAGACGGCCCTTAATGCCGTCTGAAACCATAAATTCTGTTTTATTGCTTGTTGTCTGAAATCTATTCGCGGTATGAAAAAAAATTGCTGCTCCGCTACCATCATTCCCGTATAGACGGAAATCCAAACTTAAATCTTTCAGCACTCTTTACAGCAGAACATTTCAACTTTTGAATTTCTGCCTGTATGGGAATGACGACAGCAGAGCAGCATGTTTTCCAAACGGCCGGCTCTCTCTCTCGCATACTGCACTAGGCCGTCGAAAAACGAAAACTTAATTTATTCATTGTTTTCAAACGGCATTTCGAGATGGGGCAGGCTGGCGGCCCACCCTGCTGTTACGCGTATTAGCGGTTTTCAATCTCCACGAATGCCAAATCTTCAGGGCCTGTGTAGTTTGCGCTCGGACGGATGATTTTGCCGTCTTTGCGTTGCTCGAGAACGTGTGCGCTCCAACCGGTTGTACGGGAAATTACGAACAGCGGTGTGAACATAGCAGTCGGTACGCCCAATTTTTGGTAGGAAACGGCAGAGAACCAGTCCAGATTCGGGAACATTTTTTTCTCTTCCCACATCACGCTCTCCAAGCGTTCGGCAATGTCAAAGAGGCGCATATCGCCGGTTTCTTTGCTCAAACCGCGTGCCACTTCTTTAATAACAACGTTGCGAGGGTCGGAAATGGTGTACACCGGATGACCGAAACCGATCACGATTTCTTTGCGGCCGATGCGTTCGCGGATGTCGGCTTCAGCTTCGTCGGCATTGCGGTAGCGTTTTTGAATATCGTAAGCCACTTCGTTCGCGCCGCCGTGTTTCGGACCTTTCAACGCGCCGATGGCGCCGGTGATGCAGGAATACATATCCGAACCCGTACCGGCAATCACGCGGGCGGTGAAAGTGGAGGCGTTGAATTCATGTTCCGCATACAGAATCAGTGAAACGTGCATGGCTTTGATGTGTGATTCGCTTGGACGTTTGCCGTGCAACAGGTGCAGGAAATGACCGCCGATGGTCTCTTCGTCGCTTTCAACGTCAATGCGTTTGCCGTTGTGCGAATATTGATACCAATACAACAAGATGCTGCCGAGGCTGGCGATCAGTTTGTCGGCGATGTCGCGCGCTTCACTTTCCGGATGGCTTTCACGTTCAGGATGAACGCAACCCAGCATGGATACGCCGGTACGCATTACGTCCATCGGATGGGTATGTGCAGGCAGGCTTTCCAAAACTTTAATCACACGGATAGGCAGGCCGCGCATGGATTTGAGCTTGGTTTTATAAGCGGCCAGCTCGAATTTATTGGGCAGATGACCGTGAATCAACAGGTGGGCGACTTCTTCAAACTCGCATTTTTGTGCCAAATCCAAGATGTCGTAACCGCGATAGCTCAAATCGTTGCCGGTACGGCCAACGGTACACAATTCGGTATTACCGGCCGCAACGCCAGAAAGCGCAACGGATTTTTTAGGTTTGAAAGTCGGGGTTTGAGTAGTTTCAGTCATGGTATTTCTCCTTTGTATTTTTATGGGTTTTATTTTTCAGACGGCCGATGCGGATTTGTTGAAAGGCCGTCTGAAAGCGGTTACTTATTTTTGAAACAATTTATCCAGTTTTTGCTCGAAGGCATGATAGTTCAGATGCTCGTACAGCTCGGCACGGGTTTGCATACTGTCAACCACCGTCGCTTGAGTGCCATCGCGCATAATCGCTTCATAAACATTCAAAGCAGCTTTGCTTGCTGCGCGGAATGATGACAGCGGATACAGAACCAGTGACACGCCGTTTTCAGCCAGCTCGCTTTGGGTATAAAGTGGTGTAGAACCAAACTCGGTAATGTTGGCCAATACAGGTACTTTCACTGCATCTGCAAATTGGCGGTACATTTTCAAATCGGTCATGGCTTCAGGGAAAATCATGTCCGCACCGGCTTCAACACAAGCCTGAGCGCGTTCGATAGCGGCATCCAAACCTTCTACCGCCAGCGCATCGGTACGCGCCATAATCACAAAGTTCTCATCAACGCGGGCATCTACGGCAGCTTTGATACGGTCGACCATTTCATCTTTAGAAACAATGGCTTTGTTCGGACGGTGGCCGCAGCGTTTTTGCGCTACCTGATCTTCGATGTGAACCGCTGCAACACCAGCGCGTTCAAAGTTGCGAATGGTACGGGCAATATTAAATGCACCGCCCCAACCCACATCGATGTCCACCAGCAGAGGCGTATCCACGTTGTCCGTAATGCGTCGTGCGTCGATCAGCACATCTTCCATTGTGGTAATACCCAAATCAGGGATACCGCAAGAGCAGGCTGCCACGCCGCCGCCGGACAGGTAAATCGCTTTGAAACCGCTTTGAGTGGCCAATCGTGCAAAGTAAGCATTGACGCAACCGACTACGGCAAGAGGATTCGATTCTTTCACAGCTTGACGGAAACGCGCTCCGGCAGAGTGTTGGCTCATCATATTTCTCCTTTATAGACTTTTTTCAGTATTAATCGGACGGCTCGGTTTTTCACAACTTGAAACGAACCGTTTAAAAAGAAACAATCGTTCTAAAAACTGTTTTCAGACGGCCTGTAAAATTTCAATCATCAACCATCTGAAAATTTAAAATCAATAAATACAAATAGTTATAAAAACCAATAAATACAATAAGGCTGAAGCGGAGGCGTACGTTTTTTAATTTTTATTAATCAAAACATGAATTCGATTGGAAATACAGATATTTTAAAACCCGAAGCGTTTGTAGGAATGCGGAAACTAGATTCGGGTCGAGAGCCTTCAGACCGTCGGGACTGCCAGTAAGCTGGCGACGACGGGAGCGGCAGAGATGGGAGAAAATCTATAACAAGAGAGAGTGGTTTGATACAGATTCATGATGATGTTCCTTTGTAGTGCGATGTAGTTTTTATTTATGGAAACAAATTTAAAAAATAAAACCGGTCTTGTCAAACACTTTTTTCAAAAAAATTATAAAAAATTCAGTTATTAATAAACGATTTTTTTGCAACAAATGTAAAAAACGGACAGGCTGTACCACATCAAACCCTTATGTGGCCTAGCTTCTGCCCGTTTTGTGCTTTTAGCTGATAGTCAGAATAATTGTAAACAATCTGTCTAAAAATAATTTATAATTGATTCATTTATAAAGAACTTTTAAATATGCCGTCTAAAAAAATTAAAATTTTTGCCTTTGAATTTTCAGACGGCCTTTGCATGATGACTACTCTGCACTAAATGCCGTCTGAAAAGTCTGTTTGCCAATAGTAATGTCGGCAGTGTAATCATGGCGGCCTTCGACGCAAAACGGCAAGCGGATTTGCGCAGCCTGCCAACTTTGTGGCGATTGTTGCGTCAGGTTATAGCGGTTGAAGCCCATGTCCATGTTTTTCATGCTGAAACTGATACTGACCGCGCCCGCATTTTGCGGAACATTCTCTATCACAATATCAAACGGCTCGTGCGTATTGATGGATGTCGCACGCACTTTTGAACCGTCAGGCAAGATGCAACCTTGTATTAAATTACATTCGACTACTTTCGTTTTTGATTGCTGTTGCTGCCACCAATCCAAGAGCAGCAGTTTGGCCGCCGCAAACACAATCAGTAAAACAGCGGTAATCAGTAGTTTTTGATTTTTACTCATTTCAGACGGCCTCAATGTCATTATCGGTCAAAACGGCATGCGCACCCATGCTCTGCCACTGTTCGCGATAAATGAAAACCATACTTTCCGGAGCTGCCACAATCAACGGCATCGCCACGCCTTGTGCCAAAATATCGGCAACTTGCCCGGCGGCCGCTTCGTCAGCCACTTTCCAAACAACGGCATCCGCATTTTGCACCTGCCGCCATTGTTCGGCATTCTCAATGATTGGCCACACGCTGGACGCTTCTTGCAGCTTGTCTTGCTGCCAATCGGCAAACTCCAGTAATACCGCCGATGCGGTTTGATGAGCCAATCCATATGGCGCAACATGATATTCGCCCATGTTGTTTTGACCGCTCAAGCCGCTTTTCAGACGGCCTTGAAGCTGGCGCGGAATAGATAGTGAGCGTAACAATGCGCTATTGGCAGGCAACATCGGCGCAACGGTAAAATCCCCTGCCTTTTGCCATGCCCATTTCTGCCCTTCCCTCGATTGGATTTCGCCTGTCCATTGGTCGGCTTCTACCCATAAAAAATGCAGGCGTACATGTGCGTGTTCGTAGGAATGGACTTTGGTCAGCCACGGCGTAGCGGCAAGGATATGGATGCCGAGTTCTTCTTCAAATTCGCGTTGCAAAGCTTGAAAATCGCTTTCGCCAGCTTCCACCTTGCCGCCGGCAAATTCCCAATAGCCGGCATACGGCTTGCCCTCCGGGCGGGAACTGAGCAGGTAGCGGCCGTTTTGGTCGAGCAAAATCCCGGCAACCACTTGCACCAAGGGACGTGTGTCTTCAGTCATCATGAGATTATTCTTACTATGCGGCAGGCGGCGACACCTGCCGATTTGTGCGTAAAAAAACGATGTCGGGCCCATACGCCCGACTTTTAACAAAAATCTAATCCTTCAGGCCGTCTGAAAAGGATGTTCTATTCCAGAATACTTAAATCCGGCCTTATTTTTCCGCAATGACAAAAGCCATGACGGTATCCTCTTCATCGCTCATGCTCAGATGGCAGCCGCGGATACCCTGCTCTTCCAGCCATTTGCTCAAAGCCGGTGCAAAAAACAATTCAGGCTTGCCCAATGCGTCATGCCCGACACCGATATTGCGGAAGGACACCACGCCACGTATGCCCGTACCAACGGCTTTGGCAAAAGCCTCCTTGGCGGCAAAGCGTTTGGCAAGATAGTTGACCGGCTTGCCTGCCTGTGGAAACTCCAACAGTTCTTCCGGGCTGAGAATGCGTTGCGCAAATGCCAGTCCGAATTTTTTGTTCAGGCGGATAATGCGTTTGAGGGAAACAATATCCGTGCCTATTCCGTAAATCATGGGTCTGCTCCTTGTTTAAATAGTCAGGCCGTCTGAAAATGCGGCTACCGGCCAAAGCAAACCGCTTTAGCCGGTATGGCTGATGCCCTTAAGGCAGCATTCTGGCTCTGAACATGACTTCCTTCATTTGGCGGACCGCTTCAGGCAGGCCGAGGAAGAGTGCTTGGGAAATCAGCGAATGGCCGATGTTCAGCTCGCGAATGGCGAGAATTTGGGCAATCGGCGTTACGTTGTGAATGGTCAGGCCGTGTCCGGCGTTGACGATCAAGCCCAAATCGCTGGCGTAATGCGCACCGTTTTGAATGCGCTCGAATTGTTTCATCTGCTCGGCGTGGCCGTGTGCATCGGCATACGCACCGGTATGCAACTCGATAACGGGCGCGCCGACATCATAAGCGGCTTGGATTTGCGCGTTATCGGCATCGATAAACAAGGACACGCGGATGCCTGCGTCGGTCAAGATTTTGGTGAACTCGGCCACTTTATCCTGTTGCGCCAATACGTCCAAACCGCCTTCGGTGGTTACTTCTTGACGTTTTTCAGGCACGAGGCACACATCTTCCGGCATGACGTTAAGCGCGTTTTCCAGCATTTCTTCCGTCAGCGCCATTTCCAAATTCAGGCGCGTGCGGATGGCGTTTTTAACAGCGAACACGTCCGCATCTTTAATATGGCGGCGGTCTTCACGCAAGTGCATGGTAATCAAATCTGCGCCGTGGGTTTCCGCAATCAGCGCCGCTTCGACAGGGCTGGGATAAATCGTACCGCGCGCATTGCGGACGGTGGCAATATGGTCGATGTTTACGCCTAACAACATAATAATGTCCTTTCATTAAAGTTTCAGACGGCCTGAGCCTGCTCATATCACAGGCCGTCTGAAAAAAATTCAACTGCCCAAGCCAAACTGCTGCAACTGCTGCAAAACCTGCCGAGACTTGATGCCCTCGGGCAGAAGGTTGTCAATCAAAAGCCGCGTCACTTTCAAAGCCTGCCCCAGACTTTCCTGATGAACGAAACTGCCTTCCCTCAAATCAATTAACGTCGCGCCCAATACGGCAACGCCCTTATTGAGCGCATGGAAACGGTCGGCCTCGGCCAGGGGAACCACAGCCTCTTCCGGTGTGAGCCAATAAGTTTCTTCACCGTTGATTTCATTTCCGTTGCCGTCATGGAACAAATCGGGGGCAAAGCCCAAGCGTGTCAGCAGCGACCATTCAAAACGGCGCAAAGTGGCAATATGGTTGGCCTCGCAACAGATGGTTTTCATGGTCTTTGCCAAAACATCATAAAGCTCGGGCAACGGGTCTTCGCGGACGGTCAATTTCAGCATCAACTCGTTCACATACAATCCACTGAACAAAGCCCTGCCCTGCGGCTGCGGCCAACCGCCTATCCATTCGGCGCGATGCAGGGTCTTCAACTCTTGCGAACCATACCAAGACGCGCTCACCGGCACAAACGGCACCAACACGCCGCGCAATTCGCTCTGCCGTTTGCGCGCACTTCTGGCCAACAAAGCCACCCGCCCATAACGGCGGCTGAAAGCTTCCACCCACAAGCTGCTCTCGCGCCACGGGGCGGAGGCAAGCAGAAAGATAGGTTCGTGGTTGATGCGGTTTGGTTGCGCCATAAGGGTTTGGAAAGATAAAGATTGTGTCGATTATAACGGAAAATCGATGCAAAAAGGCCGTCTAAAAGTCCGCCTTCTATAAAGGCCGTCTAAAAACCTTTATAATCCGTTTTGAATGAACAACCGACTTTCCTGTGTTTATGCCGAAATTCCCTTTTAAATCTGCCCTTTCCCTGCTCTCCGCAGCCCTATTATCCGCCTGTTCGCTGGTGAAATATCAGCCTGTTGCCAGTATTGATACGGTCGACCTGCAACGCGGCTACCGCTTTGAAACCAGCCGGCTTCAGCACAACGATGAAGACGATACGCTTATTGTGTTGATGTTCTCCGGCGGTGGTACGCGCGCGGCGGCCTTGGGTTATGGCGTGTTGGAGCAGCTTCATAAGCAGCAGATTACTATCGGAGGCAAAAAACAGTCTTTGATGTCGAATGTCGATGTAGTGGTCGGCGTATCCGGCGGCTCGGTTTTGGCAGCTTATTTTGCACTCAAGGGCGAAGAAACCATTCCCTTGTTTTATAAACGTTTCCTACACCAAAACTTCCAACGCCAAGTCGTCAAACAAGCGTTTTCCATGTCCAACCTGCCCCGACTGGCCTCGCCTGAATACGGACGCGGCGATCTGTTGCAGGAGCAGTTTGAAAACTACCTTTTCGGCAAAACCACTTTCCGCGATTTGGAAAAAAATGCCAAGGGCCCGTTTGCCATCATTTCCGCCACCGATATGGGCATAGGCGAGCGTTTCAATTTCACGCAGGAATATTTCGACCCGATGTGTATCGACTTGGGCGACTTGCGACTTGCCCGCGCCGTCGCCGCATCCAGTTCCGTCCCCATGGTCTTTGCACCGATCACCCTAAACAACAACGGCGGACGCTGCAACTACACGCCGCCGATCAAAATCGAAGATGCAGACGACAGCGAAACAGGCAGACAACAAAGCCGCACCATAAAAGAATTTTACGAGCGCTTCCAAAAATACGCAGACGGGAAAAACCGACCCTACATCTACCTGATAGACGGCGGCCTGACCGACAATCTGGGTATGCGTAGCCTTTTGGATATGACGGAAATGTACCCGGAAAAAATCCTGACAAACAAAATCCTGCAAAACAACATCCGCCATATCGTCGTCATCAACGTCAATGCGCAAAACCAAGTCAGCAGCAATTTGGACAAAACTGCGGCCGTTCCCGGTTTCCGCGACGTCGTCTCCTCCATCGTCAATATCCCCATTGACCAAAACTCGCAAGAATCCCTGCGCCGTTTCCGTGCCTTCGTCGATCAGTGGAATAAAGACAAACAAACCGACGGCATCAGCTTCTCCTTCGTCAGCCTCAACCTCAAAGACCTCCCTCCTTCCGAGTTGAGGGAAAAAGTATTGAACATTCCGACCAGTTTTTATCTGCCACCAGAAGATGTGGACAACCTGCGCACCGCCGCGGCCGAACTGATGAAGCAGTCGCTGGACTATCGCAACCTGCTGGCAGAATTTGCGGCACACCCCAATCCAGACACCATCTTCGCAGCCCCGCCTCTGGATGAACAAGAGTTCAAGCCATTGAACGAAAAGAAAAAGCAGTAACAAACTGTTCCATAAAGTATTGCTCTGTTAAAATAGACAAATAGATTTCAACCCCTTCAGACGGCCTCAGAGATAAAGGCCGTCTGAAAAAATATCAAAAACAGAATACAACCATGACCGAAAAAACCACGCCTATCGTTACCGATATTGACCGCCCTATTCTCGTTCCGCCCGGCGGCCATAAAAAAGTCCTGCTGCATTCCTGCTGCGCCCCATGTTCCGGCGAAGTGATGGAAGCCATGCTTGCCAGCGGCATCGAATACACCATTTATTTTTACAACCCCAATATCCATCCACACAAAGAATATATGTTGCGCAAAGAAGAAAATATGCGCTTTGCGGACAAATTTGGCATCCCTTTTGTCGATAAAGACGATGACTACGAAAACGACCGTAAAGAATGGTTCGCCAAAGCCAAAGGCATGGAATTCGAACCCGAACGCGGTATCCGCTGCACCATGTGTTTCGACATGCGTTTTGAAAAAGCGGCGCAATACGCCCATGAAAACGGCTTTCATGTCTTCACCAGCTCACTGGGCATTTCACGCTGGAAAGACATGAAACAAATTAACGGCTGCGGCCATCGCGCTGCCGAGCCGTACGATGACTTGGTTTATTGGGATTTCAACTGGCGCAAAGGCGGCGGCAGCGCACGCATGATTGAAATCAGCAAGCGCGAGCATTTCTACCAACAAGAATATTGCGGTTGCGCCTACTCCCTGCGTGACTCCAATGCCCACCGCAAATCGCAAGGCCGCATCCCCATCAAGCTGGGCGTGTTGTATTACGGTGATGAATCCACCCAATACGAGCCTCAAGCCGAAAACAAAATCATTGTTGAGAAATAAATATCAAAGGCCGTCTGAAACATTCAGACGGCCTTTGTTTAAATCAGACGATTAACGGCGGCGGAATTTGCCGTGATCAAAATCATCAAATGCCTGATAAGCAGCTTGGCATTGAATTTTTTGCTCGGCATAAGACAAACCGCGGAACGCTTTTGCCGCTTTACGGTTTTCCCTCAACTCGGCCTTATTGCCTTTGTAGCGATACCAAGCGGCACGGCGCTCAAGGTATCTCTTACAAGCAGGATGCAATTTGTTTTTCTTTGCCTGCTGGTGTTTGCTCACATGATGGCCATGCGGTTTGGCCGCAACTTCGGCAGAATAAGTACCCAAGCTCAATACGGCAACCGCCGTCAGTGCGGAACCTAAATTTTTCAACATTAACATGATTCGCCTCCTAAATAGTTTTTCCATTATATGTTTCGCCAGGGCACCGGCAAAACGCCCATTTTTTACATGACAAAAATGTGGTTAATTACTACATCATACTACTTGCTTTGCAAAATTTAACACTCCTTCCATTTAGACGAAACCTGAATATAAATTTCTTTATTTCATAAGCCTCTAGCCAATGTCTGGCAAAATGTGATGCAAACGCAAAATAATGCCAAATCGCCACAAAGCCACATAAAATCTAGTTTAAGCCTCCCATCCCCTAATCCACACCCCGAAAAAAGCGCATTGTCAAGTCTAGTTAAACAAAGAAAAATACATTATATTGTGCCGTTCAAAGCAATCACATACCGTATCTTGTGTTTTTTAATGGGAAGACTGAACAATGAATGCAGCAACGAATATTAAAGTAACCAAACGCGACGGACGCTTGGAAGATATCAATTTAGACAAAATCCACCGTGTTGTTACTTGGGCGGCGGAAGGCTTACAAAACGTCTCCGTATCGCAAGTCGAGCTCAAATCACATATTCAGTTTTACAACGGTATCCGTACCGACGACATCCATGAAACCATCATCAAGGCCGCGGCCGACCTGATCTCACAAGATACGCCTGATTATCAATATCTGGCCGCCCGCCTCGCCATTTTCCATCTGCGTAAAATCGCTTATGGCGAATTCGAACCGCCCCACCTCTACGATCACGTTAAAAAACTGACCGAAGCAGGTAAATACGACCGCCACATCATCGCAGATTACAGCCGCGAAGAATTCGACGAGCTGAATGCCTATATCGACCACAGCCGCGATATGACCTTCTCTTATGCAGCCGTAAAACAGCTGGAAGGCAAATATCTGGTTCAAAACCGCGTTACCCGCCAAATTTATGAAACGCCGCAGTTCTTATATATTTTGGTCGCCATGTGTCTCTTCAGCAAATATCCGAAAGAGACCCGTTTGGATTACGTCAAACGCTTTTACGATGCCGTTTCCACATTCAAAGTATCGCTGCCTACACCTATCATGAGCGGCGTGCGTACGCCTACCCGTCAATTCTCAAGCTGCGTGTTGATTGAATGCGACGACAGCCTTGACTCCATCAACGCCACCACCAGCGCGATTGTGAAATACGTTTCCCAACGAGCAGGCATCGGCATCAACGCCGGCCGTATCCGTGGCTTGGGTAGTGAAATCCGTGGCGGCGAAGCACAACACACCGGTTGTATCCCATTCTTCAAAATGTTCCAAGCGGCGGTTAAATCCTGCTCGCAAGGCGGCGTACGCGGTGGCGCGGCAACCTTGTTCTACCCATTGTGGCACATCGAAGCCGAAAGCCTGTTGGTATTGAAAAACAACCGCGGCGTAGAAGACAACCGTATCCGCCAACTGGACTACGGCGTGCAAATCAACCGTCTGCTGTACACCCGCTTGATCAAAGGCGGCAATATTACCCTGTTCTCGCCGAATGAAGTTCCGGGTTTGTATGATGCCTTCTTCGCCGATCAAGACGAATTCGAGCGCCTCTACACTCAATACGAGCAAGATCCAAACATCCGCAAACGTACTTTGCCGGCAACAGAATTGTTCTCTACCCTGATGCAGGAGCGCGCCGGTACCGGTCGAATCTACATCCAAAACGTTGACCACTGCAACACGCACAGCCCGTTTGATCCACACGTTGCGCCTGTTCATCAGTCCAACTTGTGTATGGAAATCGCCCTGCCGACCAAGCCTTTGGATAACATCAACGATCCGAACGGCGAAATTGCCTTGTGTACCTTGTCTGCCTTCAACTTGGGCGCATTGAACAACTTGGACGAACTGGAAGAGCTTGCCGATTTGACCGTACGCGCACTTGATGCCCTGTTGGATTATCAAGACTATCCGGTTGCAGCAGCACGCACCGCAACCATGAACCGCCGCACGCTTGGTATCGGCGTCATCAACTACGCCTACTATCTGGCGAAAAACGGCGTACGTTACAGCGACGATTCCGCGCTCGGCCTGACCCACCGTACCTTTGAAGCCATGCAGTATTACCTGCTCAAAGCATCGGTAAACCTTGCCAAAGAATACGGCGCATGCCCGCTCTTCAACCAAACCGTTTATTCGCAAGGCAAACTGCCTATCGACACCTACAAAAAAGACTTGGACGCCGTGTGCAGCGAGCCTTTGCATTACGACTGGGAAAGCCTGCGCGCTGGCATCGTCAAATACGGCCTGCGCAACTCTACCCTGACCGCACTCATGCCGTCTGAAACCAGCTCGCAAATTGCCAACGCCACCAACGGCATCGAGCCTCCACGTGGCCTGGTCAGCGTTAAAGCATCAAAAGACGGTATTTTGAAACAAGTCGTACCGGAATTTGAAACCCTGAAAGATGCCTACGAAACCCTGTGGCAGCTTCCGGGTAACGAAGGCTACCTGAAACTCGTCGGTGTAATGCAAAAATTTGTCGATCAATCGATTTCCGCCAATACCGCCTACGACCCGAACAAATTTGAAGGCAGCAAAGTTTCCATGAAACAAATGCTCAAAGACCTGCTGACCGCCTATAAATACGGCGTCAAAACCCTGTACTACCACAACACCCGTGATGGCGCAGACGATACGCAGACCGATATTCAAGATGACGGCTGTTCGGGCGGGGCTTGTAAGATTTAAAATAGGCTGATTTTTGAAATATATCCAAGGCTTCTAGATAGTAGAAGGCTTTAAGGATTTTCTTAAATTAAAACCTACTACTATATGAAGCTAAGTTGTTATTTTCCAGAAAAGGAAAAATATGGATGCCATTTGGTCATTCTTAGCTGAATATAAATTTTATGTATTTATTAGTGTTCTTTTAGTCTTCGCTATTTTAGGATGGCACTTTATTGATAAAATTCAACATGTTTCATATGGTGAATTAACAATTAATAGAAAAGTCGACTAATTTTTAAAAAGAGAGACATTATGTCCTGCGAACACCTAACCATGTCATACAGCACCTTTTCCAAAACCAAAAACGACGCGCTGAAAGAGCCGATGTTTTTTGGTCAACCGGTAAATGTCGCCCGTTATGACCAGCAGAAATACGAAGTATTTGAAAAACTGATCGAAAAACAATTGTCTTTCTTCTGGCGTCCGGAAGAAATCGACGTGTCGCGCGACCGTATTGACTACGCCAATCTGCCCGAACATGAAAAACATATTTTCATCAGCAATCTGAAATACCAAACCCTGCTCGATTCGATCCAAGGCCGCAGCCCGAATGTCGCGTTCTTGCCTTTGGTGTCTATTCCCGAGCTGGAAACTTGGATTGAAACGTGGAGCTTCAGCGAAACCATCCACTCGCGCAGCTACACTCATATCATCCGCAATATCGTAAATGATCCGTCAGTCGTGTTCGATGATATTGTGCAAAACAAATACATCATCGCCCGTGCTGAAGACATTGCCTGCTATTACGATGATTTGATTGAATACACCCAATATTACAATCTGTTGGGCGAAGGTTCACACAATGTCGGCGGCAAGCTTGTTACCGTGTCTTTACGTGAGCTGAAGAAAAAACTCTATCTCTGCCTGATGTGCGTTAATGTATTGGAAGCCATCCGCTTCTACGTTTCATTTGCCTGCTCGTTCGCCTTTGCCGAGCGCGAATTGATGGAAGGCAACGCCAAAATCATCAAGCTGATTGCCCGCGATGAAGCACTGCATTTAACCAGCACCCAGCATATGCTGAACCTGATGCGTGCCGGTGCCGATGATCCTGAAATGGCTGAAATTGCAAATGAATTACAGGACGAGTGTTTCAATCTCTTCAAAAAAGCAGCCGAGCAGGAAAAAGAATGGGCGGCATATCTGTTTAAAGACGGTTCCATGATTGGCCTGAATAAAGAAATTTTGGCTCAATACGTTGAATATATTACCAATCTGCGCATGCAGGCGGTTGGCCTTCCTGCTGGATTTGAAGGTGCGACTCAAAATCCGATTCCTTGGATTAACGCATGGCTGTCTTCTGACAATGTACAGGTTGCGCCGCAGGAAGTAGAAATTTCCTCTTACCTGATTGGTCAGATTGATTCGGAAGTCAATGCCGACGATTTGGGCGATTTCGAGCTGTAATCGAACATTCGGTTTTATGATCAAGGCCGTCTGAACGGTGTGGCAGAAATCTTTGATTTCGTCTTTACACCGTTTCAGACGGCCTTTCCAATCCAAACAAATCATATGGCACTCATCAGCACACACGACAAAACCTTCCAACTCCAACAAGGCGAAACCTTATTGGAGGGCTTGGAGCGCACCGGTCACGAGGTTGAATACCAATGTCGCAGCGGTTATTGCGGTTCATGCCGGGTCAAAATCTTGGATGGAAAAGTCTCTTATGATAATTTTCCGCTCGCTTTTGTCGCGCCCGGAGAAATTTTGCCGTGTTGCTGTCGGGTTACTGAAGACATCAAGCTCGATTGTCGGGAGCGCATCAAAGAGCCGGACTTATTTGATGTCGATTTATTTGAAGATAAATAAAAAATGCCGTCTGAACATTGTGGCCGAAATCTTTGATTTCATTTCCACCGTTCAGACGGCATTTTGTATGGTCAAGCTTACTTACGTTCGCCAACCGGCAAAACCGTCTTGCCGAAAGATTCGTTGATGACTTCTGCCGCTGCCAAGTAGAACGCACCAAGTGCAGTTACCAAGCCTAAGCAACCGCCGATATGGACGATGCTATGATTTTCCATGCCATCGCCAATACCCAATGCAAAGAAAGTCAGTGTCAAGCAAAAGAAAATACCGCTCAATACTTTAGGCTTGGTCAAGGTGGCCACAAACATCATTAGCGAAAACATACCCCATGCGCAGAGATACCAACCGATAAATGCCGGGGCTGTTTCACCTTTAAAAAAGATGGTAAACAAAGCCCATGTCCACCAGAAGGCGCCATAGCTGATAAAAGCGGTAAAGCCAAACGTATTACCTTTCTTGAACTCAAACATGCCGGCAATAACTTGGGCGATACCACCAAAGGCGAGAGCCATGCCCAAAACTAAGCCGACACCCTCTTGAGCAGTAAAAAAGCCGCCGTTAATCAGGCTGAGCAACCAAGTTGTCAATGCAAAGCCACACAGGCCTACTGGACCTGGATTCGCCAGGTTTTCTTTAGTAGTAGTCATTTTATTTCTCCTCTGGTTATTAAAATAGGAAACCCATTGTTACCTATTTTATTTAAAATTAAAAGAAATAAATTTAAAAAAATCAGGCCATCTGAAAAATATTTTTCAGACGGCCTTGAATATTAATAATTAAACTATCCCAAAATTGCCAAGATTTTCCTTAATTCGTTGGCATCAATTTGGCCGGGGGCCGACGTTTTTTGTGCCGCACCAAAGGTAACGGCCGAGCCGAAAGTCGAGCCGGCCAAGCGACTGACAGCTCCGATTTTACCCATAGACATAGTAATAATCGGGCGGTCGATAATTTGTGAAACATCATATGTTGCCTGTAATAAGGTCAATACATCTTGCGACGATTGCGGCATCACGGCAATTTTGCAGATATTCGCGCCCCACTCGGCCATTGTTTTCAGACGGCCTGTAATATCTACCAAAGACGGCGTGGCTTGAAAATCGTGATTGCAAAGCAAGGCGGCAGTTTGATGTTCATGTGCCAAAGCTATGGTTTGTTTTACGCCATTTTCCTCGGCAAAAAGCTCAATGTCGATCATATCAGCTTGTTTGGAACGGATGATTTTTTCCAATAATTCAAAATAATAGTCATCCGAACAAGGTGTATTGCCGCCCTCTTGCGCCCTTCTAAACGTAAACAGTAAAGGCTTGTCAGGAAAAGCCTGTCGGACAATGCCTAATTGTTCGGTAATAAAATCGGCATCAAGCGCTTCTTGAAAAAAATCTGCACGAAATTCAATAATGTCAAAAGCCGTCTCTTTCAATACGCGCAAAGCCTGCTCCAATTCCTGCGTATTGGCGGCCACCAGCGGCACGGCAATTTTAGGCAGGCCTTTGCCGATCTCGATATTTTTGATGATGACAGGTTTCATATTGTTCCTTTTTGCTGTTCAAGCCAATCAGTGCAGATGCTCGTAAATGGTTTCCGCCAAGGCTTTGCTGATGCCTTCCACTTTTTCCAAGTCCTCGCGGCTGGCTGCAATCACACCGCGCAGACCGCCGAATCGGGTAAGCAATGCTTGGCGGCGTTTGCTGCCGATACCGGGGATTTCGCTGAGTGATGAAGTAACGCGTGCTTTGTCGCGTTTTTTTCGGTGGCCTGTAATTGCAAAGCGGTGCGATTCATCGCGTACGGTTTGCAATAAATGCAAGGCCGGGCTGTTGGGTGGCAGGCGGAAGACTTCGCCGGTAAAAGGCAGTATGAGTTCTTCCATACCGGCTTTGCGCTCAGGGCCTTTGGCGATACCGACCAAAGGAATGTGCAACCCAAGTTCTTCCCATACTGATACGGCTACGCCGATTTGCCCTTTGCCGCCGTCAATCAACACGACATCTGGCCATTTGGCGCTTTCGCCGTTGGCTTCGGCCTCCTGCATTTTGCCGTAACGGCGCGTCAACACTTCGCGCATGGCGGCGTAGTCATCGCCAGGCTTGGCGGTCGTGATATTATAGCGGCGGTATTGTGAAGGCTGGATGTTTTGCTCATCGTACACAACGCAGGACGCAATAGTGGCCTCGCCTTGCGTGTGGCTGATATCGAAACATTCAAGGCGGTTGAGGCCGTCTGAATCCATGCCGAGGATTTTGGCCAGTTCATCAATACGGTGTTGCTGACTGCTTTGTTGCAGGCGGCGTTGTGCAATCGCCATTTGTGCGTTTTGTTCCGCCATTTTCAACCAGACTTTTCGTTCGCCTATGGTTTTGGTGACAAATTGCATCTGCTTGCCGTGTTCGCCTTCCAAAGCCTCTTTCAGCACATCGGGAACGGGAAAGTTGCTGATGATGATGTCGGGTTTGCTTTTGCCCAGATAGTGTTGAGCGACGAAGGCTTCGGCGTAATCTTGCCCGTTTGGCTCGGGATCGTTTTTGGTGTCAGGGAAAAAGCTTTTATCGCCGACATGCCGTCCGCCGCGTATGCTGACCCAGTGTACGCAAACCAGGCCGTCTGAAACCGCCAGCGCGAGCAAATCAATATCGTTGGGATTGTTCGGATTTTTGCTGTCGATAAACTGATTACTCTGCATGATGCCGAGTGCTTGGATTTGATCGCGGTAACGGGCAGCTTCTTCAAATTGCAGATTCGCGGCGGCAGTTTGCATCTTGTGTTGCAAGGTGCGCGTCAATTCGTCGGTTTTGCCATTGAGGAAAGTTGCGGCCTCGCGCACGCTGTCGCGGTAATCTTCTTCGCTGATGTGGCCGACACAAGGCGCGGTGCAGCGTTTGATTTGGTACAGCAGACAAGGACGGTCGCGATGCTCGAATACGCTGTCTTCGCAGGTACGCAGCATAAAGACTTTTTGCAACACTTGAATGCTGTCGCGCACGGCGTTGCTGTTAGGATATGGGCCGAAATATTGATTTGGTTTCTTCAGCGTGCCGCGGTAATACGCCATTTGCGGATATTGATGGCCGCTGAGCATCAAATAAGGATAGCTTTTGTCATCGCGGAAAAGAATATTGTATTTCGGCGACAAGGCTTTGATGAAGTTGTTTTCGAGAATCAGCGCTTCGGCTTCAGAACGCGTGATGGTGGTTTCGATATGGTGAACCTGTTTTACCATCAATGCGATGCGCGGCGAATGGTCGTTTTTTTGGAAATAGCTGGAAACGCGCCGCTTGAGATTGACCGCTTTGCCGACATACAAAACATTGTTGTCTTCGTCAAAAAAACGGTACACGCCCGGTAGATTGGGCAGATTTTTCAGAAAAAGAGGTAAATCGAACGGTTCGGTTGCGCTCACGGGATTTTCTTTTGGAATAAGCAGGCCGTCTGAAAACTTTTCAGACGGCCTTTTTCATTGACGTTTAAGATTCTTGAGACGGAGTATCTTCAGCTTCTACCACTTGGTTTTCAGCTGCATCGCTTTCCAAAGCGGCTTCATCTTCAGCCTCTTCGGCCACGCGCTCCAAGCTGACCAAGGTTTCGCCTTCATCCAAATTAATCAGACGCACGCCTGCGGCAGCGCGGCCGGTCTCGCGGATTTGCTCAACTTTGGTACGAATCAGGACACCGCCGCTGGTAATCAGCATCAGGTCGTCGGTTTCACTGACCAAAGTTGCGGCAACCAAATCGCCGTTGCGCTCGCCGGTATTGATAGCGATATTGCCTTGGCCGCCTTTGTTTTTACGGCTGTAATCGGCAATCGGGGTACGTTTGCCATAGCCGTTGGCGGTAGCGGTCAATACTTGCAAATCGCTTTGTTCGGCTTCAGGGGCAAAGGTAATCAGGCTGACAATCTTGCCATCGGCCGGCAGGCGCATACCGCGCAAACCGCCACTGCCGCGACCGGACGGACGGACACCGTGTTTGCCGCTTGGCAATGCGTTTTCGGCATTTTCATCATCCAGGCCGTCTGAATCTTCGTTTTCGGTTTCGATATCGGCATCTTCTGCTTCATCGTTACCGGATTTTTCCCAATATTCGTTAAAGCGGATGGCTTTGCCCAAGTTGGAGAACAACATAATGTCATCCGCACCGCCGGTTTGCGCTGCGCCGACCAAGTAATCGCCTTCTTTAAGCGCGATGGCTTTAATGCCTTGGCTGCGGACGTTTTTAAACGCAGACAACTGGACTTTTTTCACCATGCCTTGTGCAGTGGCGAAGAAAACGTATTGGTCTTCCGGGAACTCGCGGACGGCCAAAATCGCGCTGACTTTTTCGCCCTCTTCCAATTGGATAACGTTGTTAATCGGACGACCACGGCTGTTGCGGCCACCTTCCGGCAGTTTGTACACTTTAATCCAATGGCACTTGCCCAAATTGGTAAAGCACATCAAATAATCATGCGTATTGGCAACAAACAGGGTTTCGATAAAGTCTTCGTCTTTGGTTGCCGCTGCCTGTTTGCCGCGGCCGCCGCGACGCTGCGCCTGATAATCGGTAGTCGGCTGGGTTTTGATGTAGCCGCCATGAGTCAGGGTAACGACCATTTCACGTTGCGGAATCAGGTCTTCATCGGCGATATCGCCGCCAAACGGATTGATTTCGCTGCGACGCTCATCGCCAAAGTTGGCTTTGATGTCTGCCAATTCTTCGCGGATGATTTGGGTAACGCGCTCAGGTTTGGAAAGAATATCCACGAAATCAATGATTTTGCTCATCAGGTTTTTATATTCGCCGACAATTTCTTCCTGATCGAGACCGGTCAGGTTACGCAAGCTCATGCGCAAAATGGCATCGGCTTGCAATTCGCTCAGGTAATAGCCTTGGCTATGCAGGCCCAAATTCTCTGGCAAGCCTTCAGGGCGCATCATGTGCAGGTCTAAATCCGTACGGCTGAGCATGTCTTCAACCAAGCTGCTGCGCCATGGGCGGGACAGCAGTTTTTCTTTGGCTTCCGGCGCATTGGCAGATTCCTTAATCAGGCGGATAATTTCGTCGATATTAGACAAGGCAACTGCTTTACCTTCGGCAATATGGCCTTCATGACGCGCTTTTTTCAGGCGGAATAAAGTACGACGGGTAACGACTTCGCGACGGTGGCGCAGGAATTCGGACAGGATTTGTTTCAGGTTCAGCAAGCGCGGCTGGCCGTCAACCAAGGCCACCATGTTGATACCGAAGCTGTCTTGCAGCTGGGTCAGTTTGTAGAGTTGGTTCAAAACGACTTCGGCATTTTCATTGCGTTTCAATTCGATCACGACACGCATACCGGATTTATCGGACTCGTCGCGCAGGTCGGATACGCCTTCCAACGTTTTTTCGCGTACCAACTCGCCGATTTTCTCAACCAGCTTGGCTTTGTTTACTTGATATGGGATTTCATCGATAACGATGGCTTCGCGCTCGCCGTTTTTACCGATAGGCTCAATATGGGTTTTACCGCGCATCACTACACGGCCGCGGCCGGTTTTATAGCCTTCGCGCACGCCGCTCAAGCCATAAATAGTTGCGCCGGTTGGGAAATCGGGTGCTTGGATAATGTTGATCAGCTCGTCGATTTCAGTTTCAGGCTCATCCAACAAACGCAGGCAAGCATTGATGGTATCGCCCAAATTGTGCGGCGGGATATTGGTTGCCATACCGACGGCAATACCGGACGAACCATTGACTAACAACGCCGGGAAACGGGTCGGCAATACCAGCGGCTCATGTTCGCTGCCGTCATAGTTGGGACCGAAATTGACGGTTTCTTCTTCGATATCCGCCAGCATTTCATGGGAAATTTTTTCCATGCGGATTTCGGTATAACGCATGGCTGCTGCGGCCAATCCGTCGACAGAACCGAAGTTGCCCTGACCGTCAATCAGTACATAACGCATGGAGAAGTCTTGCGCCATGCGGACGATGGTGTCGTAAACGGCTATATCACCGTGGGGGTGATATTTACCGATAACGTCGCCGACGATACGCGCCGATTTTTTATAGGCGGAATTCCAGTTGTTTTTCAACTCGTGCATCGCGTACAACACGCGGCGGTGTACCGGCTTGAGACCGTCGCGGACATCCGGCAGGGCTCGTCCCACAATCACGCTCATGGCGTAATCGAGGTAGCTCTTGCGCATTTCGTCTTCAAGGCTGACAGGCAGGGTTTCAAGTGCAAATTTATGGTCGTTGCGGATGGTTGCGTCGGTCATGATTATCTGTAATTTCGTATGGCAAAAATCTTGTTGATTCTACCACAAAACAAGCGGTTTATGGCTTTTGCGTGAAGGCCGTCTGAAACAGGATTTCAGACGGCCTTCGTTATTTAATAAATTTAATTTAGTTGCAGCCAGAATCTTCGTTCGCAGCCTGCAAACTCAACTCTTTACGCTTTTTAGCCCTTTCATAACGGCAGCGTTGGCGCTGTGTATTGATTTCCAAAGGTGGTACAGGAACCGGCTTACCGTCTTCAACGGCAACCATGGTGAAGTAGCAGCTGTTGGTATGACGCACTTCGCCTGTGTGGATGTTTTGCGCCTCCACACGGATACCGACTTCCATAGAAGTACGGCCGGTATAGTTGATACTGGCGTAAAAGGTTACCAACTCACCGACATGAATAGGCTCTTTAAACAATACTTTATCAACAGACAGAGTAACGCAATAGGTACCGCTGTAACGGCAGGCGCAGGAATATGCTACTTGGTCGAGCAGGCGCAGAAGATCGCCGCCGTGAACATTTCCGCTGAAGTTTGCCGTATAAGGCATCATCAGTTCGGACATAATCAGTTCATGGGAAGGTAGTTGGCGTTCCGGTTTCATCGTTTATTCTCCTTTTGATATTTATTTTAAAATTGTCTGAAAACTTCAGACTGCACGTGTGCAAAATCATTCTACCGTTTTTAATCGTTGAATTTCAACCCATTGCCTTCCTGTTTACAGCCATTTTCTACGTGAGAAGAAAATCAGCAGTCCGATAATAATGCACAGCATCATACCCAAAACCATGAAGTAGCCGTAATGCCAATGCAGCTCGGGCATATTGTCGAAGTTCATGCCGTAGATGCCGGTGATGACGGTCAGCGGCATAAAGATGATGGTAATAACCGTCAACACGCGCATTTGCTGGTTCATGCGGTTGGATTGGAAGGAAAGGTAAATGTCCATCATGCTCAACACCATATCACGCGAGGCATCAAGCGATTCGATAAGTTGCATATTGTGGTCGTACACGTCGCGCAGATAGACGGTCGACTCGCCTTTGAAAATGGCAAAATCGCCGCGCACGGCCAGTTGATAGAACACATCGCGCAATGGTAAAAGCGTGCGTCGCAGACGGACGGCATCTCGCTTGAGGCGGTGAATCTTACTGAGAATATCGCTGTTTTCATTTTTAAACAGGGACTTGTCTATGACTTCGACGCGGTTGTTGTATGACTCCAAAACAATGAAATAGTCGTCCACAATACGGTCAAGCAGGCAATAAGCAAGAAACGCCGTATTTTTGTTCAAAATATTGTGCGGATTTTCGTGCATCTGCCGACGGAGATGGCTGAACAAGCCCAACGGTTTTTGTTGGAAAGACAACACAAAATCTTTGCCGATAATCACATACACTTGGTCAGAATGGAGTTTGCCCGTAGAGGTATAGTGGTATACCTGTGCGGCAGTAAATACATAGTTGCCGTAGTCTTCGATTTTCGGACGCTGCTTGCGGCTGAGAATATCTTCAATAACTAGCTCATGAATACCATAAGGTTCAAGCGCGTGTTTGAGCAAGACGACATCATTAATACCGACAAAATGCAGCCAGTTGATTTGACCTTCTTGCGGATGGGCAATATCGGGCAAATTTTTTCCGGCAAGATAATCATGCTGAACAAAGGTATCGGCGGAATACAAGGTTTGATGGATAGCAGAACGCGGCGCATTGTCGGTATTGCTGCGCTGCATGGTTTGGTCTTGCAGATTGTCGGTTGTCTCAACTGGATTGGCTGGTTTGCTCATAAAAATAAATCATGTTTTTTAGTTAGAATGAATTGTACAGACAGAAAAGGCCGTCTGAAAACAAATTTTCAGACGGCCTGACAATATCGATCAACGCTTTATGCTTTATTAGGCTTGAGGCGCGGTTTTCTCCAATTCCAATGCGGCAGCAAGCAAGGACAGGCGCGCCATTACGCCGTAAACGTAGAGGCGGTTGTGTTCATTGTCGACGTCGCAGTCTTTTTCAGAACGTGGCATGCCGAGCGAGTCCCATTGTTCAAATACGCGCTTGCAGGCTTCGGGCGCTTCTTGGGAATTGTCGCCGCTGCCGGTGGGGATGCTGTTGGACAGCGGGACGAATACCATGCCGCCGGCGTTGAGGTTTTCGTCTGCACCACGGCCTTCGTGTACACGGAAGAAACCGCCGATAACGAAACGGTCCATCATATAAACGACAGGTTCACACACGGCGCCGTTCATGGTTTCGTAGGTATAAATACCTTCTTGGACAATGACTTCGCTAACTTCTAAACCCTCTTTGACTTTCGCCATTTTGTTGCGGTTTTTACGGTTCAAGCCGCGCACTTCATCCGCAGATTTAACGCTCATCACGCCCATGCCATAAGTACCTGCATCGGCTTTCACAATAACGAAAGGCTGGTCGGTAATGCCCAATTCATCGTATTTGGCTTGAATTTTCGCCAATACGCGTTCTACCGCGTCTGCCAACGCATCCTCGCCTTCACGCTCTTGGAAATCCAAACCGCTGATTTTTTCAAAATAAGGATTGATTTGCCATTCGTCGATATCAATCAACTTGGCAAAGTCGGCAGCAACTTGGTTGTACGCGCCGAAATGTTCGGTTTTACGGCGAGTCGTCCAGCCGCCGTGCAATGGAGGCAAAACGGTTTGGTTGATACCTTTAAGGATTTCAGGAACACCCGCAGACAAGTCATTGTTCAACAAAACAACGCAAGGCGAGAAACCGTCGGCAAGATGTACACGCTCACGGGTACGCAATAAAGGTTCAAGCAAAATTTTGTTGCCTAATGCGGTTTCAAACTCGGTTGGCTCAGTCACTTCAGGATTCAAGCTGCCCAAGCGCACTTCGTATCCTGCCGAACGCAAAATCTCGCTGAGGGCGTAAACGTTTTGCAGATAGAATGTGTTGCGCGTGTGGTTTTCAGGAATAATCAATACGGATTTTGCCGTTTCACATGCGCGCTGTACCGCATCTTGCGCGGCAACCGCCGCCAGCGGGATAAAGTTGGGATTCAAATTATTGAAGCCGCCCGGAAACAGGTTCATATCGATAGATGAAATTTTGTAACCGGCATTACGGATGTCAACCGAGCCATAAAACGGCGGACGGTGTTCGTTCCAATGCGAACGGAACCATGCTTCGATTTTGGCATGATTGGCAAGGACTTTTTTCTCAAATTCCCGTAATTGAGTCAGATGCTCAGGAGCCATTACCGGTAATTTCATTCTCTATACCTCTTGGTAAGTGTGGATGTTGAGTGAGAATGATAGAACTTTTTAGTGCATTTCGACAAGCATTCTTTCAGATAAGATGCATCTTTTTGTTAACAATTCTACAATTTGTCCAATTTTTGATAAGCGTTTTTGAAACTTTGCGACAAATTTTAAAAATTGGACAAATTTCTATTGCGCAGCCCCTATAAAAAGCCTAAAATCCGCCCATAAACGCAAACCATCATTCATACCTACCAATAGCAAAGAATACTCATCATGAGCGCACAAACCCTTTACGATAAACTTTGGAACAGCCACGTTGTCCGCGAAGAAGAAGACGGCACTGTCCTGCTTTACATCGACCGCCACCTGGTTCACGAAGTAACCAGCCCGCAAGCATTTGAAGGCTTGAAAATGGCCGGCCGCAAACTCTGGCGTATCGACAGCGTGGTCTCCACAGCCGACCACAACACCCCGACCGGCGACTGGGACAAAGGTATCCAAGATCCGATTTCCAAACTGCAAGTCGATACTTTGGACAAAAACATTAAAGAGTTTGGCGCACTCGCCTACTTCCCGTTTATGGATAAAGGCCAAGGCATCGTGCACGTTATGGGCCCGGAGCAAGGCGCTACCCTGCCCGGCATGACCGTCGTTTGTGGCGACTCGCACACTTCTACCCACGGCGCATTCGGCGCATTGGCGCACGGTATCGGCACTTCCGAAGTCGAACACACCATGGCGACCCAGTGCATTACCGCAAAAAAATCCAAATCTATGCTGATTTCCGTTGAAGGCCGTCTGAAACCCGGTGTTACTGCCAAAGACGTGGCACTTTACATCATCGGCCAAATCGGTACGGCAGGCGGTACGGGCTACGCCATCGAGTTTGGCGGCGAAGCCATCCGCAGCCTTTCTATGGAAGGCCGCATGACCTTGTGCAATATGGCGATCGAAGCCGGTGCGCGCTCAGGCATGGTTGCCGTCGACCAAACCACCATCGACTATGTAAAAGGCAAACCTTTCGCACCTAAAGGCGAAGCGTGGGACAAAGCCGTCGAGTACTGGCGTACGCTGGTGTCTGACGAAGGTGCCGTATTTGATAAAGAATACCACTTCAAAGCCGAAGACATCGAGCCTCAAGTAACTTGGGGCACCTCGCCTGAAATGGTTTTAGACATCAGCGGCAAAGTGCCTAATCCTGCCGAAGAAGCCGATCCGGTCAAACGCAGCGGCATGGAACGCGCCCTTGAATACATGGGTTTGGAAGCCGGTACGCCATTAAACGAAATCCCTGTCGATATCGTCTTTATCGGTTCTTGCACCAACAGCCGTATCGAAGACTTGCGCGAAGCCGCCGCTATCGCCAAAGGCCGCAAAAAAGCGGACAATGTACAACGCGTATTGATTGTCCCCGGCTCCGGTTTGGTTAAAGAGCAGGCAGAAAAAGAAGGCTTGCACGAAGTGTTTATAGAAGCCGGTTTTGAATGGCGCGAGCCGGGTTGCTCTATGTGCCTCGCCATGAATGCCGACCGCCTGACCCCGGGACAACGTTGTGCCTCTACTTCCAACCGTAACTTTGAAGGCCGTCAAGGCAACGGCGGACGCACCCACCTCGTCAGCCCTGCCATGGCAGCCGCAGCCGCAGTGACCGGCTACTTTACCGATATCCGCACTATGGCTTAAAGTATTTTCAGACGGCCTTTATTGATCAGGCCGTCTGAAACAATACCTTGCTCAAGTAAGTTTTCCTATTGTATTGCGAAAAACGTCCGAAAACCTTCTTAATCATTGATAACTTGAAAGGAATCTAGTATGAAAAAACTGTTTGCATTAGCTGCCGCAGCCCTCATCCTGTCAGCTTGTTCCAGCACTTGGTCCGGTGCAAAAGACGATACCAACCGCAATTGGGACAAAACCAAAGAGACTGCCGAGCGTGTAGCCGATAAAACCAAAGAAACGGCAGAACACGTTGCCGACAAAACCGGCGAAGCCGTTAAAAAAGGCGGCAATGCAGTAGGCCGCGGCATGAGCCATGTTGGAGAAAAAATCGAAGCCGCTACCGAATAATTCGGTAAATCAGGCCGTCTGAAGCTCCTGACTCCGTTTCAGACGGCCTGATACATTATTAATTTTTCAGACATTTTCACGATTCAAAGCAAAGGAAGAAACAATGAGTAATCCGTCAAGCTGGTTTGGTATTCATGCTCATGATTTGGATCGCGCCAAAGCCTTTTACGAATCCGTATTCGGTAAGCCCCTGCAAGACGTTGGCGGCAACGGATTCCGTTTCATCATTTTCCCAGCCGATTACACCCAACACGGTACGGCCGGCATGATTTGGCACGACAGCAATGCCCAGCCCGGCCACGGCGGTACAACCATTTTCTTTAATTGCCCGAATTGCGCCGAAACAGCAGAAAAAGCCGTTGAAGCAGGCGGCAAACTGTTACAAGAGAAATTCCGCATTGCCAACGGCTTTGCAGCATTTATCGAAGACACAGAAGGCAACCGAATCGGTTTGCACAGCACACGCTAACCCGAATAGCCATAAAATAATTTCCCATTATTACTATAAGAATCTGACATGAAAGCCTTTACCAAAATTACCGCCATCGTTGCCCCGCTCGACCGCAGCAACGTCGACACCGATGCCATCATCCCCAAACAATTTCTGAAATCCATCAAACGCAGCGGCTTCGGCCCCAATGCCTTTGATGAATGGCGTTACCTCGACCACGGCGAACCTGGCATGGACAACAGCAAACGCCCGTTGAATCCTGATTTCTCCCTGAACCAGCCACGCTATCAAGGCGCACAAATCCTGTTGACGCGTAAAAACTTCGGTTGCGGCTCTTCACGCGAACACGCCCCTTGGGCATTGGACGACTACGGCTTCCGCGCCGTCATCGCCCCCAGCTTCGCCGACATCTTCTTCAACAACTGCTACAAAAACGGCCTTTTGCCTATAGTTTTGACAGAAGAACAGGTTGACCAGCTTTTCAAAGAAGTTGAAGCCAACGAAGGCTATCAGCTCTCCATCGACCTTGCCGAGCAAACCCTGACCACCCCTAGCGGCGAAACATTCACATTCGACGTTACCGAACACCGCAAACACTGCCTCTTAAACGGCTTGGACGAAATCGGCCTGACCCTGCAACACGCTGACGAAATTCACGCCTTCGAAGAAAAACGCCGCCAAAGCCAGCCTTGGCTGTTTAACGGTTGACATACAAAAGGCCGTCTGAAAAATTTAAGTGTTTCAGACGGCCTTTACTGAATGTTTTGGGATAGACCATGAGATCATTCGACGAATTAATCCAAACCCAAGACCCTGCGTGGCCATTGATTCAAGAGTGGCTTACAGAAGCGGTAAACAGCGTTGAAGTTCTGCCACGTACGCTTGAAAAGGCAAAGGAAGAACTTGTCAAAACCCAAGTAACGATACGTTCGTTTATGGGTGCTGTCGTTTATGAAACCGGCGGTATCCTTATCGATGACGGCTGGTTACGGATACTTGGTTCTAGCAGCGCGAAGCTACCTCGTGGTTTGGGAAGTTGGAATCTAAACCGTACACAATCCGAGCCAGCAGGCCCTGCTCCCTATTATCTGTTTGCCGATGATGTTGCTGGAGGCTATTTTGCGATTAATGGCGGAGGATTGAATGGCAAAGTAGGTAATGTTTTCTACCTACCACCGGATACACTGGAATGGGAAGATTGCGGTAAAGGTTATGGCGACTTCTTAAATTGGGCATTGACCGGCGATTTACAGTTGTTTTACGAAAACCTGCGTTGGGAAAATTGGCGCGAAGAAATCCATGATTTGAATGGCGACAGCGTTTACACGTTCTTTCCGTTTTTATGGGCTGAAGAAGGCAGCGATATAAACCAAGTCAGCCGCAAGCGTATTCCTATTGCTGAACATTATGCTTCCACTTTGAATCTGCAAAACACAACTCCATAAAAAGCCCTTTCAGACGGCCTTGTTGTCATAATCTCAATAAAGCGTCCTTAAAACGTATTCTTCACATCCTGAAGTTTAATTTCTACCTAACCACACCATGATTACCGACACCATAAGCAATGCCACCCGCTACGCTGCCTTGCATCCCGACTTTGCCGAAGCCTTCCATCTGTTGCAGACCCTAAATTTTGCCAAGCTGCCGGACGGCCAAGTACCATGCGAGAATCCCAATATCCGTATTTTTATCGGTAGCGAGCCGATGAGGACTAAGGGAGAAGCCCAGCCTGAAGCGCACTTAAAACATATTGATATTCAAACGCCGATTGATGGCAGCGAAACATATGGCTGGATAGACAGAGGCCGTCTGAAAAACGGTTTAGGCTACAACGAAAAGCGCGATATCGAATTTTTCGACTGCGAGCCGGAAACCTGGCTGACCTTGGAGCCAGGTGAATTTACGCTATTCTTCCCGAATGATGCGCATGCCCCATTGGTTGGCGACAGGCCGAACATACGCAAAGTCGTTTTTAAAATCCGTGTTGAAACCGAACGTCTATAATTTTTCAGACGGCCTTATCCCCTTATTCAGGACACAATATGTCTTTTTTCAGCAGGTTGTTCCGCTCCAAACCTAAATTAATGACTTGGCAGGAATTTGTCGAATACTTTGCCCGTCGCATCCAAGAAGAATTGGATCTTGAGGCGAAAATCGACTGGGGTGAAAATATTGCGTCTTCGCCCATCATTGTCCAGTTTTCCGAAGACGATGAAGCATCGTTCAGCACATATTTGAGCAACCATTACACAAGTTATCTGCAAAATCCCGAGGCCTTGGAAGCTATTGTTGCAGCCAATTTAGCGGTTATCGATAAGCTTCAGGACTCTGATGCCAGTGTTTCAGCACAACAAATTCTTCCGACGATTAAAAATACAATTTATCTGGAAAACGTCAGACTGATTACAAATACGGACGAAGACGAGCCTGCCGATTACCTGGTATACAAACCAATTGCCGGCGATATCATGTTGCTTTATATGGTGGATACGGAAGAATCCATGCATACACTCAATCGTGAGCATATGAAAGAGGCCGGTATTGAAGATGAAGACGCCTTGTATCGTACCGCCATGGATAATTTGCGCCAACAGATGAATGGACATGTCCAAATTCATCATGCTGAAGGTTGGTCATTGGCTCAAATCCATTTGGATAACGACTATGATGCTTCCCTGATTTTGCTTTTGGACGAAGTACTTAAAGACGATTCTATGCTGCCGGCCAACCCTGTTTTTGCAGTCCCGGCACGCAACGCCCTGCTCGTTTGCAGCCCGTCCGATGAAGAGGCTTTGCAGGCGATGGCGAATATTGCCCTGCAGGCATTTGAAGATTCTGCCTACGCGATTTCTACCCAGCTTTACCAGTACCATAATGGTACAATCAGCGTTTTCAGAGCAAATTGATTTAAGGCCGTCTGAAAAACAGACGACCTGCCCTTTACCTAAAACCTTCTCATAAGGAAACCCGAAATGACCAAACATATCGCTATCTTGCGCGGCGACGGCATCGGCCCTGAAATCGTTGCAGAAACCGTCCGTGTACTCGACAAACTTATCGAACAAGGTTTGGATGTCAGCTACGAATACGCACCTTTGGGCGGCGAAGCCTATGACGAATACGGCCATCCTTATCCAGAATTCACGCAAAACCTTTGCCGTAAAGCCGATGCTGTCTTGCTTGGTGCAGTCGGTTCTCCTCAATACGATAATCTCGACCGTCCGCTGCGCCCTGAACGCGGCTTGTTGGCCATTCGTAAAGACTTGAATCTGTTTGCTAATTTGCGCCCTGCCATTTTGTATAAAGAGCTGGCCAATGCTTCTACTTTGAAACCGGAAATCGTAGCCGGCCTCGACATCCTTATCGTACGCGAACTGACCGGCGATATTTATTTTGGCGAACCGCGCGGCATCCGT
This sequence comes from Neisseria sp. HMSC068C12, assembly GCF_001814095.1. Lineage (NCBI taxonomy): Bacteria > Pseudomonadati > Pseudomonadota > Betaproteobacteria > Neisseriales > Neisseriaceae > Neisseria > Neisseria sp. HMSC068C12. Next base: position 50,380 of record NZ_KV814829.1, read on the forward strand.
GTTTTAGAAAACGGCGAACGCGAAGGCTACAACACCATGAAATACAGCGAAAGCGAAATCCGCCGCATCGCCCACGTTGCCTTCCAATCTGCCCAAAAACGCAGCAAAAAAGTCTGCTCCGTAGGCAAAGCCAACGTTTTGGAAACCACCGAACTGTGGCGCGAAATCTTTGAAGAAATCGGCAAAGAATACCCTGATGTCGAGCTTTCCCATATGTACGTCGACAACGCCGCCATGCAGTTAGTACGCGCGCCCAAACAATTTGACGTGATTGCCACCGGCAACATCTTCGGCGACATCCTCTCCGACGAAGCCTCCATGCTGACCGGTTCCATCGGTATGCTGCCTTCTGCTTCTTTGGACGAAAACGGCAAAGGCCTGTACGAACCATCTCACGGCTCAGCTCCCGACATTGCCGGTCAAAACAAAGCCAATCCGCTGGCGACCGTATTGTCTCTTGCCATGCTGCTGCGTTACAGCCTGAACGACGAAGCCCGCGCGCAACAAGTTGAAAACGCCGTACAAAAAGTACTGCAACAAGGCTTGCGTACCGGCGACATTTACGAAGAAGGTACCAAACTGGTTTCCTGCTCCGAAATGGGCGATGCCGTATTGGCTGCTTTGTAAGAAGGCCGTCTGAAAAAAGAGTGGGATCAATCCCGCGCTTTTTTATATGCGAAAACTTGAAACCATAAAAAAGGGCGTGTCTTCACACGCCCTTATGTCTTTTTCAGACGGCCTTAAGATTGAAAAAATCAACCTCTTTTGTGTTTGCCGCCAAAGCTGTCGTTAGACTTACGCTTGCCTTTAAAGCCTTCGCCGCCTTTTTTGAAACCATCAGCTTTTTTGAAACCATCTTTCTTAAAGCCATCTTTCTTGAAACCGTCTTTTTTATGGCCTTCGCCGCGAGCTTTACCGCCGAAACCTTCTTTAGCCGGTTTCTTATCGCCGCGCCAGCCGCCGGATTTACGATCGCCCCAGCCGCCTTTGCCTTTCGGTTTAGCGCCGGCAGATTTGCGTTTGCGTGTCGGCTCCATGCCTTCGATGGTCAGCTCAGGCAATTTACGGCCGATGTATTTTTCAATTTTGTGTACTTTGACGTATTCGTTCACTTCGGCAAAAGTAATCGCAATACCGGTGCGGCCTGCGCGGCCGGTACGGCCGATACGGTGAACGTAGTCTTCAGCCTGTTTCGGCAAGTCGTAGTTGATAACGTGGGTAATGGTTGGTACGTCGATACCGCGTGCGGCAACGTCGGTGGCAACCAAAATTTTGCAGCGGCCTTTGCGCAAGTCCATCAGCGTGCGGTTACGCCAGCCTTGCGGCATATCGCCGTGCAGGCAGTTGGCGGCAAAACCTTTTTCGTACAACTCATCCGCAATGACTTCGGTCATGGCTTTGGTGGATGTAAAGATCACGCATTGGTCGATATTGGCATCGCGCAAAATGTGGTCGAGCAGGCGGTTTTTATGGCGCATATCGTCGCAGTACAACAGCTGCTCTTCGATTTTGCCTTGATCGTCCACACGCTCAACTTCGATGGTTTCAGGGTCTTTGGTCAGTTTGCGCGCCAGTTTGCCCACCGCGCCGTCCCAAGTGGCGGAGAACAACAAAGTCTGACGGTCGCTCGGCGTTGCTTCAACGATGGTTTCGATGTCGTCGATAAAGCCCATGTCCAACATACGGTCGGCTTCGTCCAGAATCAGCACTTCCAAACGTTCAAAATCAACTTTACCGCTCTGCATCAAGTCCATCAGACGGCCCGGAGTGGCGACAATCAGGTCAACCGGTTTGCTCAGGGCACGGGTTTGGTAGCCGAAAGATGCACCGCCGACAATGCTGACAGTACGGAACCAACGCATATTTTTAGCATACGCCAGTGCATTTTTTTCTACCTGAGCCGCCAGTTCGCGGGTCGGGGTCAATACCAAAGCGCGCGGACCTTTGCCCGGTTTTTCGCTGCGTTTGGTCAGTTTTTGCAAAGTCGGCAGCAGGAAGGCTGCAGTTTTGCCTGAACCGGTTTGTGCCGAAGCCATAATGTCGCGGCCGTCCAAAGCAAACGGAATCGCTTGCGCCTGAATCGGGGTCGGGCTTTCATAACCCTCGCTGCTTACGGCAGACAAAATGTTTTTATCAAGGTTCAAATCGGCAAATTTAATAGACATATCTATCCTAAGAGACAACAACGCGCACGCCTGAACAATTTCAGACGACCTGAAGCAAAGGAAAGTAACGATACGGGAAATGTGAAGTTACAGGGTTGTCGCAAGCATCTTGCTTGTGGTTAACATCGACGACAACCTGCACAGAAAAGGCTTTGCAAATATGCAAGCAATAAAAGAAACGCGCCCGAAACGGCGGTTTAGGTTGGATGACGATGGCTTCGTATCAAAAGGCGAAGGGCGGATAATAAAGGAGAAAACCGCCCAGGTCAAGCAAAACAGGCTGCGAGTGCAAAATCAAGCTATAATGCCGTTTTATTGAATCAGCACGGATGAATCCGACATGAAGTTTTTCAAAACCGCCTTATTACCTGCACTTGCTGCCGCCCTGTTGCTTGGCGCGTGCAGTGGCTCGGAGAGTTATCGCGGCGAATGGAAGGCCGTTGCGTCCGACGGTAGCAAAGCCGAAATCACCTTTGCCGAAAAAAGCTTTACTGTCAAAGACGAAAAAGGCAAAGAAACCGTTTACGAATACACTCAAAACCAATACAAATTAGAAAGCGGCAGAACCAGCTACGGCATCGACATCAAAAACGCCTCGGAAGCACGAATCGTGTTCCCGTTTAAAGGCAAGACCGACCGTGCCACCATAGTTGCGCCTGACGATACAATTCTCTATATGCTTGACCGCCACGCCTACGTCCCTACTGATCAATTCTGGAAACTTCCCCAATAAGGCCGTCTGAAAACCATGACCGACATTACCCCCTTTGCCAACCGCTTGGGCAAAAACATCAAACATCTTATGAAATGGGCCAAACGCAACAATATCGAAGCCTGGCGCATTTACGACCGCGATATTCCCCAATTTCCCTTTGCCGTCGATGTTTACGGCGACCAAATCCATCTTCAGGAATACGATACCGGCTGGCTGATGCAGCCCGAAGAATACGAAGCATGGCTTGCCGATGTATTGGAAGCTATTGGTTTTGTGACCGGTTTTGCGCCCGAACAAATCCACCTCAAACGCCGAGAACGTCAAAAAGGCTTGCAGCAATACGAAAAAACCGGCAAAACCGGCGACGATTTCGTCATCACTGAAAACGGCCGCAAGTTTTGGGTCAACCTCGACAAATACCTCGATACCGGCCTTTTCCTCGACCACCGAAATACGCGCAAAAAGGTCGGCGACACCGCAGCGGGCAAACGCTTCCTCAACCTGTTTTCCTACACAGGCAGCTTCACCGTCTATGCCGCAACCGGGGGTGCAGTATCCAGCGAAACCGTCGATTTATCGAATACTTATCTGGAGTGGGCAAAACGCAATTTCGAACTCAACGGCATCGACCTTGAGCAACACAAAATCGTCCGCGCCGACGTGTTCCAATACCTGCAAAATGCCGCAGACGAAGGCAAAAAGTTCGACCTGATCGTCATGGACCCGCCCAGCTTTTCCAACAGCAAAAAGATGCTCGACATCCTCGACATCCAGCGCGACCATAAAAAGCTGATTGACGGCGCAATGAGCCTGCTCGCTTCAGACGGCATTCTGTATTTCTCCAACAACCTGCGCAGTTTTGTGTTGGACGATTCGGTCGCGGAACAATACACCGTCAAAGACATTTCCAAGCAGTCCGTTCCCGACGATTTCCGCAACAAAAAAATCCATCAATGCTGGGAAATCAAGCATAAATAAGCATCAGGCCGTCTGAAAGCCAGTTTTCAGACGGCCTGATTACCATATTGAATCTCTCAATCAATAGGCGCATAATTGAAGAAATTGTTGACAATATCAAAAGGAAAAGAACATGCAAAACTACCTGACGCCCAATTTCTCATTCGCCCCCATGATTCCGGAACGCGCGCTCGGCAGCCGGGTTTGGGATACCGAAGGACGAGAATACATTGACCTGTCAGGCGGTATTGCAGTGAACGCGCTGGGGCATTGCCATCCCGATTTAGTCGCAGCCTTAACCGAACAGGCGCAAAAACTCTGGCACATTTCTAATATCTACACCACCCAACCGGCACAAGAATTGGCCAAAAAATTGGTCGAAAACACCTTTGCCGACAAAGTGTTTTTCTGCAACTCCGGCGCAGAGGCCAATGAAGCCGCACTGAAACTGGCACGCAAATACGGCCGCGATCATTTTGGCGAACACAAAACCGAAATCATCTCCTGCCTCAACAGCTTCCACGGCCGCACCCTGTTTACCGTATCCGTCGGCGGCCAGCCCAAATACAGCAAAGACTACGCGCCGCTGCCGTCAGATATTACCCATGTTCCATTTAATGATATTGCCGCATTGGAAGCCGCCGTCGGCGACAAAACCTGCGCCGTGATTATCGAGCCGATTCAAGGTGAAAGCGGCATTCTGCCTGCCACTAAAGAATACCTGCAAGCCGCGCGCCGTTTGTGCGACAAACACGGCGCCTTGCTGATTTTGGACGAAGTGCAAACCGGCATGGGCCATACAGGCAAACTGTTTGCCTACGAGCATTACGGCATCACACCCGATATCATCAGCTCCGCCAAAGCCTTGGGTTGCGGTTTCCCGATTGGCGCGATACTGACTACCGATAAAATCGCCCCAACCTTCGGCCCCGGAACACATGGTTCAACCTTCGGCGGCAATCCGATGGCATGCGCGGTCGGTGGCCGTGCGTTTGACATCATCAATGCGCCCGAAACATTGGCACACGTTCAGCAACAAGGCCAAAAACTTCAGACGGCCTTGCGTGAATTGGGCGTAAAAACCGGCGTATTTAAAGAAGTCCGCGGCATGGGTTTGCTGCTCGGCTGCGTATTGGCAGACAAATACGCAGGCAAGGCATCGGAAATCACCGCCGCCGCTTTGAAACACGGCCTGATGGTACTGGTTGCCGGAGCCAATGTGGTGCGTTTCGCCCCCAGCCTTCTGCTGAACGATGAAGACATGGCCGAAGGCTTGAAACGTTTTGAAGCGGCCTTGAACGAATGGTTGGCCTGATTTTCAAAACCCAATAGCCAAATCAGCCGACAGCTTAGCGAAGGCCGTCTGAAAGACCGTTTGAGTTTTTCAGACGGCCTTTTTTCAATATTGAAAACAACATCCGCCTACATGCTTTGTCATTTGATGTTTGTTAAAAATCGTGCCGCCTCTTCGTGCTACGCTTGTCAAACATTTTGATTTTACAGAGAAAAGGAGCAGGAGATGGTATCGTTGAAAACCCAAATCGCCGGTTTTTCTTTTGACAACTGCCTGATGAATGCCGCTGGTGTGGCGTGTATGACTGTTGAGGAATTGGAAGCAGTCAGACAGTCTTCGGCAGGCACTTTCGTTACCAAGACCGCAACGCTTACCCCCCGTCAAGGCAACTCCGAACCGCGCTATCACGATGTCCCTCTCGGCAGCATCAATTCGATGGGCTTGCCAAACCAAGGCATTGATTACTATCTGGATTACCTGCTTACCCTTCAAGAGTCTCATCCCAAAAGGGCTTTTTTCCTCTCACTGGTCGGTATGTCGCCCGATGAAACGCATATGTTGTTAAAAAAAGTGCAAAACAGTGGATTCAACGGCATTACCGAACTCAATCTTTCCTGCCCAAACGTCCCCGGCAAGCCGCAAATCGCCTATGATTTTGAAACCACCGAGCGGATTTTGAGCGAAGCCTTTGCCTACTTCGACAAGCCTTTGGGCATCAAACTGCCACCGTATTTCGATATTGTCCATTTCGATCAAGCGGCGGAAGTGTTTAACCGCCATCCCTTAAAATTCGTCAACTGTGTCAACTCCATTGGCAACGGCATGTATATCGAAGATGAATCTGTCGTGATCCGCCCGAAAAACGGCTTCGGCGGCATAGGTGGTCAATACATCAAACCGACTGCGCTCGCCAATGTCCACGCGTTCTATCAAAGACTGGAGCCGTCTATCCAAGTCATTGGAACAGGCGGCGTTTACAGCGGCCGTGATGCATTTGAACACATCTTGTGCGGCGCAAGCATGGTGCAGATCGGCACGGCGCTACACCAGCAAGGCGTAGACATTTTTGAGCGGGTCTCCCTTGAGTTAAAAGCCATCATGGCGCAAAAGGGTTATGAAAAAATAGAAGACTTCAAAGGCAAATTGAAATATTTTGCATAGGGTTTACGCTAAAAAACACCCAAGGCCGTCTGAAAATTTCAGACGGCCTTGTTGTATAATTGCTCCCCACATTACCCGTCTTCCCCTTCAATGAAACTCAACCCCCAACAGCAAGCCGCAGTCAAATATCTAGGCGGCCCCCTGCTCGTCCTTGCCGGCGCAGGCAGCGGCAAAACCGGTGTGATTACGCAAAAAATCAAGCATTTGATTGTCAACGTCGGCTATCTGCCGCATACCGTCGCCGCGATTACCTTTACCAATAAAGCCGCCACAGAAATGCAGGAGCGCGTCTCTAAAATGCTGCCTAAGTCGCAAACGCGCGGGCTGACGATTTGCACCTTCCACTCTTTGGGCATGAAGATTCTGCGCGAAGAAGCCAATCAAATCGGTTATAAAAAAAACTTTTCCATTCTCGACTCTACCGACAGCGCGAAAATCATCGGCGAGCTTTTGGGCGGTACGGGCAAAGAAGCCATATTCAAAGCGCAACACCAAATTTCCCTGTGGAAAAACGATCTAAAAACGCCTGAAGATGTCGTTCAGACGGCCTCTAATGTGTGGGAACAACAAACAGCGCGCGTCTATGCAAGTTATCAGGAAACCCTGCAAAGCTATCAGGCAGTAGACTTCGACGACTTAATCCGCCTGCCTGCCGTGCTGTTGCAGCAAAACAGCGAAGTGCGCAACAAATGGCAGCGGCGGCTGCGTTATCTGCTGGTTGACGAATGCCAAGACACGAATACCTGCCAATTCACCCTGATGAAGCTTCTGACCGGCGCGGAAGGCATGTTTACCGCCGTCGGCGACGACGACCAGTCCATCTACGCATGGCGCGGCGCAAACATGGAAAACCTGCGTAAAATGCAAGAAGACTATCCGCAGATGAAGGTCATCAAGCTGGAGCAAAACTACCGCTCCACCGCGCGCATTCTCAAAATCGCCAACAAAGTCATTGAAAACAACTCCAAACTCTTTACCAAAAAACTTTGGTCACAGTTTGGCGAAGGCGAAATCGTCAAAGTCGTTGCCTGTCAAAGCGAGCAGCACGAAGCCGACTGGGTTGTCAGCCAAATCGTCAAGCAGAAGCTGGTCGGCGGCGATAAAACCCAATACGCCGATTTCGCCGTGTTATACCGTGGCAACCATCAAGCGCGGATTTTTGAAGAAGCCTTGCGCAGCGCGCGCGTTCCCTACCAGCTCTCCGGCGGACAGAGTTTTTTCGACAAAGCCGAAATCAAAGACGTTTTGTCCTATTTGCGCCTGCTTGCCAACCCCAACGACGATCCCGCCTTCCTGCGTGCTGTAACCACGCCTAAACGCGGCATCGGCGACGTTACATTGGGCAAGCTCAACACCTACGCGCACGAACACGAATGCAGCCTGTATGAAGCCGCGCAAACCGAAGAAGCGCTTGCCCTGTTGAACAATACCAACCGCCAACACCTGCAAGCCTTCATAGATATGATTGAAAACTACCGCGCCAAAGCCGAAACCAGCGAAGCAGGCGAGCTTATCCATAACCTGCTGAGAGAAATCGACTACGAAAACCACTTGCTAGCCAATGAGGAAGGCAAAGCAGGCGAAATCAAATGGCGCAACGTTACCGACCTGACCGGCTGGCTGGAACGCAAAGGCGAGCAGGACGGCAAAAACATCATCGAGCTTGCCCAAACCATCGCCCTGATGACACTTTTGGAGGGAAAAAGCGAAGAAGAAGTCGATGCCGTCAAACTTTCGACCCTGCACGCTTCCAAAGGTTTGGAATACCCCTACGTCTTCCTCGTCGGTTGCGAAGAAGGTATCTTGCCGCACAATGACAGCATAGAAGAAGACAACGTCGAAGAAGAACGCCGCCTGATGTACGTCGGCATTACCCGCGCCAAACGCCAGCTTACACTAACCCACTGCCTCAAACGCAAAAAACAAGGTACATGGCAATTCCCCGAGCCGAGCCGTTTCATAGATGAAATGCCACAGGAAGACATCAAAATCCTAGGCCGCAAAGGCGGCGAGCCGCTTGTGAGTAAGGAAGAAGGGAAAAGCAATCTGGCAGGTTTGCTGGATATGCTGGGAAACAAAAGAAAGGGATAAAGCAAGGCCGTCTGAAAACAGAATTTCAGACGGCCTTATTGTCAGCAAAATGTCAAAGACAACAATCAAATAATTTTTACTTTAATACCTTTATGCCCATCTATTTCCATTCCTCCAGATTCTTCAAAAATAAACAAAAATAATCGAATAATCAGGTACAAAATAAAAAAGCAGGTGACACGATCGCCTCATTCCCCTTCAATTTACAAGCAAAAATTGTCAACACTTGAAGTATAAATTCACAAGCAAAATTGCATTTTTCAGGTATAATAAAGGATTCCCCAACTGCATTTTGTGAGCTGAATCCATGTCTGTTGTTCTGCCCTTGCGCGGTGTAACCGCCCTTTCCGATTTCCGTGTTGAAAAACTCTTCCAAAAAGCAGCCGCCCTCGGCCTGCCCGAAGTCAAATTAAGCAGCGAATTTTGGTATTTTGTCGGTAGCGAAAAAGCACTTGATGCCGCGACAGTCGAAAAACTGCAAGCCTTACTGGCAGCGCAAAGCGTTGAACAAACGCCCAAAGCGCGCGAGGGCTTGCATTTATTTTTGGTAACGCCCCGTTTGGGTACGATTTCGCCGTGGGCTTCCAAGGCGACCAATATCGCCGAAAACTGCGGTTTGGAAGGCATTGAGCGTATTGAACGCGGCATGGCCGTATGGTTGGAAGGTGCGCTTACCGACGGGCAAAAACAACAATGGGCAGCCCTATTGCACGACCGCATGACCGAAAGCGTGTTGACCGACATCGATGCAGCGGCGCAACTGTTCCACCACATCCAATCGGAAACCTTCTCCAGCGTAGATGTATTGCGCGGCGGTAAAGAGGCATTGGTCAAAGCCAATACCGAAATGGGTTTGGCACTCTCCGCTGACGAAATCGATTATCTGGTCGAAAACTACCAAGTTTTAAACCGCAATCCGTCCGATGTTGAATTGATGATGTTCGCGCAGGCAAACAGCGAACACTGCCGCCACAAAATCTTCAACGCCGACTTCATCCTCAACGGCGAAAAACAGCCGAAATCCCTTTTCGGCATGATACGCGATACGCACAATGCGCATCCCGAAGGCACAGTCGTTGCCTATAAAGACAATTCGTCCGTGATCGAAGGCGCAAAAGTCGAGCGTTTCTATCCGAATGCGGCGGAAAACCAAGGCTACCGTTTCCACGAAGAAGACACCCATATCATCATGAAGGTGGAAACACACAACCACCCGACCGCCATCGCGCCGTTTGCGGGTGCGGCGACGGGCGCGGGCGGCGAAATCCGCGACGAAGGCGCAACAGGCAAAGGCTCACGTCCGAAAGCAGGCTTGACCGGCTTTACCGTCTCCAACCTGAATATTCCGGGCCTGGAGCAGCCTTGGGAACAAGCCTACGGCAAACCCGGCCATATTGCTTCTCCTTTAGACATCATGATTGAAGGCCCGATCGGCGGCGCGGCATTCAACAACGAATTCGGCCGCCCGAACCTCTTGGGCTACTTCCGCACTTTTGAAGAGAAGTTCGACGGTCAGGTTCGCGGCTATCACAAACCGATTATGATTGCCGGCGGCTTGGGCAGCATTCAGGCGCAGCAAACACACAAAGACGAAATCCCCGAAGGCGCATTGCTGATCCAACTGGGCGGCCCGGGTATGCTTATCGGTTTAGGCGGTGGCGCGGCTTCTTCCATGAATACCGGCACGAACGATGCGTCTTTGGACTTCAACTCCGTCCAACGCGGCAATCCCGAAATCGAACGTCGCGCGCAAGAAGTGATCGACCGCTGCTGGCAGCTCGGCGATAAGAACCCGATTATCTCCATTCACGACGTCGGCGCAGGCGGCTTGTCCAACGCCTTCCCCGAGCTCGTCAACGATGCCGGACGCGGCGCGGTATTCAAGCTGCGTGAAGTACCGCTGGAAGAACATGGCCTCAATCCGTTGCAGATTTGGTGTAACGAATCGCAAGAACGTTATGTGTTATCGATTTTGGAAAAAGATTTGGAGACCTTCCGCGCCATCTGCGAACGCGAACGCTGCCCGTTTGCCGTAATCGGCACGGCGACCGACGACGGCCATTTGAAAGTGCGCGACGACTTGTTCTCCAACAATCCTGTCGATTTGCCGTTGAACGTTTTGCTCGGCAAACCGCCCAAAACCACGCGTACCGACAAAACAGTTACGCCGTCTGAAAAACCGTTTAACGCCGGCGATATTGACATTACCGAAGCCGCCTACCGCGTTTTGCGCCTGCCTACCGTAGCCGCCAAAAACTTCCTGATTACCATCGGCGACCGCAGCGTCGGCGGCATGACCCACCGCGACCAAATGGTCGGCAAATACCAAACCCCCGTAGCCGACTGCGCCGTTACCATGATGGGCTTCAATACCTATCGCGGCGAAGCGATGTCTATGGGCGAAAAACCAACCGTCGCCCTGTTTGACGCGCCTGCTTCGGGCAGAATGTGCGTCGGCGAAGCCATCACCAACATCGCTGCGGTCAATATCGGCGACATCGGCAACATCAAACTCTCCGCCAACTGGATGGCTGCGTGCGGTAACGAAGGCGAAGACGAAAAACTCTACCGCACCGTCGAAGCCGTTTCCAAAGCCTGTCAGGCATTGGATTTGAGCATTCCGGTGGGTAAAGACAGCCTGTCGATGAAAACCGTATGGCAGGATAACGGCGCACAAAAATCCGTGGTTTCGCCTTTAAGCCTGATTATTTCGGCGTTTGCGCCGGTGGAAGACGTACGCAAGACTGTTACGCCTGAATTAAAAAACGTCGAAGACAGCGTATTGCTGCTGGTTGACTTGGGCAACGGCAAAGCGCGCATGGGCGGCTCTGCATTCGGTCAGGTTTACAACAATATGACCGGCGACGCGCCTGATTTAGACGATACAGGCCGTCTGAAAGCGTTTTACAACGTGATTCAACAGCTTGTCGCCGAAGACAAACTCTTGGCGTACCATGACCGCAGCGACGGCGGCTTGTTTGCCGCTTTGGTAGAAATGGCGTTTGCAGGCCGCATCGGCGTCAATGTGGATTTGACCTCGCTGGTTACCAACCAAGCCGATGCCAACGAAGCCAGCATTTGCGCATTATTCAATGAAGAGCTGGGCGCAGTGATTCAAATTGCCAAACAAGATGTAGCGGCCGTAGAAGCCTTGTTTAAAGAAGCTGATTTGGCACTGCATACCGTTGCGACCATCGGTACTGACGAGAAAATCGTTATCCGTAACCAAGCAGGCATCGTATTGGAACAAAACCGCGCCGACCTACAACGCGCATGGCAGGAAACCAGCCACGCCATCCAACGCCTGCGCGACAACCCTGCCTGCGCCGACAGCGAGTTTGCCCTGATTGACGACAACGAACGCAGCGCATTGTTTGCCGACGTGAAGTTTGATGTAAACGAAGATATCGCCGCGCCATTCATCAACAGCGGCGCGAAACCCAAAATCGCCATCCTGCGCGAACAGGGCGTAAACGGGCAAATTGAAATGGCCGCCGCCTTCACCCGCGCCGGTTTCGATGCTTACGACGTGCATATGTCCGACCTGATGGCAGGCCGCGTCCACCTTGCCGACTTCAAAATGCTGGCGGCGTGCGGCGGCTTCAGCTACGGCGATGTACTCGGTGCAGGCGAAGGCTGGGCGAAATCGATTCTGTTCCACCCTGCTCTGCGCGATCAATTTGCCGCCTTCTTTGCCGATCCGAACACGCTGACATTGGGCGTGTGCAACGGCTGTCAAATGGTCAGCAACCTTGCCGAAATTATCCCGGGCGCAGAAACATGGCCGAAGTTCAAACGCAACTTGAGCGAACAGTTTGAAGCGCGCCTGAGTATGGTTCATGTTCCGAAATCCGCGTCGCTGATTCTGAACGAAATGCAAGGCTCCAGCCTGCCTGTCGTGGTCAGCCACGGCGAAGGCCGCGCCGACTTCGCACTTCACGGCGGCAACATTTCTGCCGATTTGGGCATTGCGCTGCAATATGTGGATGGTCAAAACCAAGTGACCCAAACTTATCCGCTCAACCCTAACGGCTCGCCTCAAGGTATTGCCGGTGTGACCAACGCCGACGGCCGCGTTACCATCATGATGCCGCATCCGGAACGCGTGTACCGCGCCGCACAAATGAGCTGGAAACCGGAAGACTGGACGGAATTGTCCGGCTGGTACCGCCTCTTTGCCGGCGCAAGAAAAGCTTTGGGTTAACCAGGCTGATTTGATTCGGCTTTAAAGAAAAGGTCGTCTGAAATAGGCACATCGGACTTCGCTCCAACCTGTTTCAGACGGCCTAGATTTTTTATCCCGAACCTATATACAAAAAAACTTAATTGAATTTATAGAAAGATTTGGAGAAGCTTATGTCTGACAAAGTAATTTTTAAAAACAAGCCGAATGATGATGAATATATTAAATGGATTGAAGAAAACTCAAATGGATTTGTATTAAATATAGATCAAACTAAAGACCCTTCTAAGATTTATAAAGATTATCCCAAAATACATTTTGCTAATTGTGGCCAACTAAATAAAAGGCCGGGGCGCACAACTAAAAAATATTTCAAAGTTTGCTCAAACTCAATCGAAGAACTTGAACGATGGAGCTTGAACACATACAACAAAGAACTAACTCCATGCAGAACCTGTAAGAAAAGAGGATTATTAGTGGCATGGTACGCAGAAATAAAAAATCTTCAGGCGGCTTCTGCCCTGTCCTTAAAATCTGATATAGACGAACTCAAAGAATGTTTAGTATCTGAGACCAATTCAGCAAAACGAACCGAAATTGAGACTTTGATAAAAGCCCGTCAAGGGCAAGGCAGTTTCCGACAAAAACTACTCAAACTGTATCCAAGCTGCCCGCTGACCGGTCTAGATATCGAGCCTTTACTCATTGCCAGCCATATTAAACCTTGGAGCGTGTGCGATGATAACGAGCGTTTATGTCGCTTCAATGGTCTGATGCTCGCACCCAATATCGACAGATTATTCGATAATGGACTGATTACGTTTGATACCGACGGTACGATAAAAATCAGCCCGACAATCGATTCGGAAAATCAAAAGCGGTTGGGAATTTCTCCCGATATGAAATTAAAAATTCGACCGGAAAGCGAAAAATATTTCGAGTATCACCGCAACCATGTCTTCCAAAAAGAAGAATAGATGGGTTGAACAGTCTGTTGATTTAAGGTCGTCTGAAAACGATTTAGCGAACCACTCTATACCTGTTTTCAGACGACCTTTTTGCGTCCTTTTGCATATAAAGACCAAACCGACCATCGTCATTCCCGCGTAGGCGGGAATGACGGTGGCGAAGTGTTTTTTTGGATTCCCATTATCGGCATTCCATTAGCGTGTTCTGCAAGCAGAAGCATCATTCCGTATAATCATAATCCCCCTTAGCTCCCCATCAGCTATAATCGACATATTCAGACGGCCTTTCCCGACATTATGACTCGACAAGCCTTTATCCTCAGCGATTGCGAATTTTCCGAATGCGGAGAAAAGCCTTACGCCCTGTTGACCGCGAATCCGACGAAGGAACACCACTTCATCGCTCAAACCGAGCAGCGGCAACATGCGCATAATCCGCAGGTCAGCCCGCAGAATCAGAATGTTTACAAGCTGCCCTTGTCAATGTTCCATACTGGCGAAAAAGCCCGCGGCAAAGAACAAAACCGCAGCGAAGCGATAAGCGTCAACATCATCGGCAACTTGACAGCGAAAAACCTCTATACGCTGACCTTTGTCGAAGACTCCGCCAACCAATACAATTTGGAAAGCTGGTTCAACCGTCATGAAAGCGGCTACGAAGATGCCTGCAACCATCTGCGCACCCTGCCTGCAGGCCGTCTGAAAACACCTACGGCAAATGCCGACACCGTCAAAGTACCGGATGTCTTGTGGCGGATATTGCGGCTGAAATTCCTCGGTATTCTGCGCAATCCGCACAACCATAAAAACCTGTTTGCCCACCGCCTGCACCAAACACTTCGGGCACGGCTGCCGGAAGTCGGTTTTGAATTTGTCCGCTTGATCAGCAAACGCGACCCCAAGCGCATCGAAGCCATTATGCAGGACTACCGTTTCACTTTTCTCGGCTATGTCGATTGGCTGGGTGGGCTTTACGGCATGTTGAGCGAAGGCGTGGCGCAGCCATCGTTGTTTGAACGGCTGTTTTGCAACATCTTTGCCGCACCCGAAGCCGTGAAAATCGAATTGTTCCGCTATCCGGAAAACATGGGGCTGTGCCTGTTTGGCGACAGCAGTTTCTGCCTGCAAGCCTCGGCCAAGCTATTCAGTGTCGGCGTTAATATTTCACACGATATGTTTGCCGTCGTCCATCTGCAAACCGACCGTTGGCACGCGTTTAAGAATACCTTTCATCACGACGCGCCCAAACTGCAAGGCCAAGTGCGGATTATCGACGGCGATCAAACCCAAAGATTGCTGTTCAACCGACTGTGCATCCAGCAAGCCCATGAAGCCGTATTCGGCCAAAGCCCTAATATCAAAGATTATTTAGAGGCCGTCTGAAACCCCAAACCAGAAGAAAGCATATGAAAATCACGCCAATCCAAGCCCTAAACGACAACTACATCTGGATGATTCAAGAAGGCAACCATGCTGCCTGCGTCGATCCGTCCGATGCCACGCCCGTTTTGAAATTCCTCGTCCACAACCGCCTGATGCTGGCGCAAACATGGATTACCCATCCGCATCCCGACCATACCGGCGGCGCAAAAAGCCTGTTCCACGGCTTTTTAGAATCCCCAATCTATGGCGAAAGTGACATCGACGTAGCGACGCATACCGTCACCGCAGGTACGCAGTTCCCGTTTGGCGAAGGCTTGGTTACCGTTTGGGCAACCCCCGGCCATACCGACCGCCACATCAGCTATCTGCTGGAAAATTCAGACGGCCTGCACGTTTTCTGCGGCGATACCTTGTTCTCCGCTGGTTGCGGCCGCGTATTTACCGGCACAATCGAGCAGCTTTACGACAGCTTCCACCGATTCAACCAGCTGCCCGAAGAAACGCTGTTTTATCCGGCGCACGAATACACCGCCTCCAATCTGCGCTTTGCCCAGCATATCGAGCCGGACAATGCCGACATTCAGACGGCCTTGGCCGCAGCCGAACACACGCCGACACTGCCTGTCAGCCTGGCACACGAACGCAAAGTCAACCCGTTTTTCCGCATACATCTGCCCCAAGTTCAGACACGCGCCGAAGAATTGAGCGGACGAAAATTAAACAGCGAACTCGAAGTCTTCGCTGCCTTGCGTGAATTGAAAAATCAATTTTAATTAGGCTTAACTCCTAAAAAATAAGGCCGTCTGAACAATATCTGTTCAGACGGCCTTTATTATTTAGGGATTATTCCCATTCAATCGTGGCAGGCGGTTTGCCGCTGACATCATAAACTACGCGGTTGATGCCTTTGACTTCGTTGATGATGCGGTTGGACACACGGCCGAGCAGCGAGTATGGTAGCTCAGCCCAGTGCGCAGTCATAAAGTCGCTGGTAATCACGGCACGCAAAGCTACAACGTAATCGTAAGTGCGGCCGTCACCCATCACGCCAACGGATTTCACAGGCAGGAATACGGCAAAGGCTTGGCTGGTCAGGTCATACCAAGATGTGCCGTTTTCATCGGTAGTATTGCGCAATTCTTGAATGAAAATATCGTCTGCCTGACGGAGCAAGTCGGCGTATTCTTTTTTCACTTCGCCCAAAATACGCACACCCAAACCAGGTCCCGGGAACGGATGACGGTACACCATTTCGCGAGGCAGACCCAAAGCGACGCCCAATTCGCGCACTTCGTCTTTGAACAAATCCCGCAAAGGCTCAAGCAGCTTGAGCTTCATGTTTTCGGGCAGTCCACCGACGTTATGGTGCGATTTGATGGCATGGGCTTTTTTGGTTTTTGCACCTGCAGATTCGATTACGTCAGGGTAAATCGTACCTTGCGCCAACCATTTGGCGTTGGTGAGTTTTTTCTCTTCAGCGTCAAAGACTTCGATAAATTCCGCACCGATGATTTTGCGTTTTTTCTCTGGGTCGGTCACGCCGGCAAGTTTCGCCAAAAACTGCTCTTCGGCATCAACGTGAATCACGCGTACGCCCAAGTTGCGGGCAAACATATCCATCACCATTTTGCCTTCGTTCAAACGCAACAGACCGTGGTCAACAAACACGCAGGTCAGTTGGTCGCCGATGGCGCGGTGAATCAGCGCGGCGGCTACGGAAGAGTCCACGCCGCCGGACAGACCTAAAATCACTTCATCGCTGCCGACTTGTTCGCGGATTTTGGCGACGGCTTCTTCGATGTAGTTCGGCATGGTCCAGCTTGGTTGTGCGCCGCAAATATCCAAGACAAAGCGGTTCAACAACGCGCGGCCTTGTTTGGTGTGGGTCACTTCAGGATGAAATTGGATGCCGTAGAATTGTTTCTCAGCATTTTCCATCATGGCAATTGGGCAAGACGGGGTATCGCCGATGACAGAGAAGCCGGTAGGCAGTTTGGAAACTTTATCGCCATGGCTCATCCATACGTCGAGCGTATTAGGCGCATCGTCTTGAATGCCGCGTGTCAGCTCGCTGTCGATGGTTTTCACTTGCGCATAACCGAATTCACGTTGGTTGCCCGGGCTAACTTCGCCACCCAAGTGGTGCGCCATAAACTGCATACCGTAGCAGATGCCCAAAACCGGAATGCCCAAATCAAAAATACCGGTATCGGCTTGATAATCGGATTCGTATACAGAATTAGGGCCGCCGGAGAGGATGATGCCTTTCGGATTGAAGGCTTTGATTTCTTCCAAAGGCATATCGAAAGAATGCAGTTCGCAGTAAACGTGGGCTTCGCGCACGCGGCGGGCGATCAGCTGGGTAACTTGCGAGCCGAAGTCGAGAATAAGGATTTTATCTTGAGTCATGGCGGAAACTTTGCAAAATGTAAGAAAACGGTGCGGCCGGGAGGGTAAATTTCAAATTTAAACCACAATAAAAAAGGCCGTCTGAAACGGCGGATTATACCATTGTTCAGACGGCCTTTATAGGGCAAAACCCAAATCTCTCATCTTTCTATTTTGTGTGTTTCTCAGGAATCATATCGCTGCGCGAGAGCAACAGCAGGCAACCCAACACGACCATGCCGATGGCCAGCAACGGCGAGAGGTAAATCCAGTAGCTCATGTGCAGATAAATGGCTGTACCGATATAAACCAGCATCGGGCCGGAAACAATGGACTGTTTGTTGATGCCGTCCATAATCAACACGGCAAAGCCCAAAATAATTAATGCGCCGGCAATCATTGTCGATGTCGCAGGCAAAATATCCGTAGCGCGTAAAAACCAAATCGCACCAAAGATAATCAAAAACAAAGGCAGAAAAAGTGAGGGGCGGGACATAACAACGCTCCGTAAAGGTTTCAGACGGCCTGTATTATTGGGTGCGTCGGCCATGCAGGCAAGATATAAAAATGCAATCTTGTGTGTAATTATGCAAAGGTTGTCTCAACCAAAAGGCCGTCTGAACAGCGGCAAATCGAAATCGAATATTTCAATTTTTCCTGTTACAGACGGCCTTTTAAAGAATCAGGCTTTGCCGGTACTGCCGAATCCGCCTTCACCGCGCTCGCTGGCGGCAAACTCGTCCACAACCTTAAACGCGGCTTGGACAACCGGCACAATCACCATTTGCGCGATTCGTTCCATCGGCTCGATGGTAAACGCTTCTTTACCACGGTTCCACAGAGAAACCTTCAATTCGCCTTGATAATCCGAGTCAATCAAACCGACCAAGTTACCCAAAACAATACCGTGTTTATGGCCCAAACCGGAACGCGGCAACAAAACGGCTGCGTAAACAGGGTTGGCCAAATGCACCGCCAAACCGGTCGGAACAAGATATACATCGCCCGGCTGTAACACAACGGCTTCATCCAGGCAGGCACGCAAGTCCAAACCGGCAGAACCGGGCGTTGCATAAGCAGGCAGGGAATCGGCCATTTTCGGATTTAAGATTTTCAGTTCGACTTCGGTTTGCATGACAGGACTCCGTATTGTTCTATATTGGAAAGGGCTACGATTATACACAAATGCCCTTGAGGCCGCCTGAAAAAACGGAGTATGATTCAGTCAGACCTAAGGAGAAAAATCATGGATCTGCACAATATCCGCGAAGATTACAGCAAACGCGAGCTGTCGGAAGCCGAATGCCACGCCGACCCGATTGTCCAATTCGAGCAATGGCTGAACGAAGCGATTCACGCCGAAGTCAACGAACCGACCGCGGTCAACGTTGCCGCCGTGGGCGAAGACGGCAGGCCCAACAGCCGCATGGTACTGCTGAAAGAAGTCAACCCCAAAGGCTTTGTTTTCTTTACCAATTACCACAGCCGCAAAGGCCGCTCCTATACGGCACACCCTTTTGCCGCCATGACTTTTTTCTGGCCGGAACTCGAACGCCAAGTGCGCGTTGAAGGACGCATTGAAAAACTCGACGCCGCCGCTTCGGACGAATATTTTGAAAGCCGCCCGTATACCAGCCGTATCGGCGCATGGGCAAGCGATCAAAGCGAAGTGATTTCCAGCAAAGCTGTTTTGGTGGCCAAAGCCGCAGCTGTCGGCGTCAAACATCCCTTACATGTCCCCCGCCCGCCGCATTGGGGCGGATACCTCGTCATCCCCGACCGCATCGAATTCTGGCAAGGTCGCCCCAGCCGCCTGCACGACCGCATCCAATACCGCCTGGTTGACGGCAACTGGATACGCGAACGCCTTTCACCATAATTTTCGGATTTTCAAACAAAAATTTACTGGTTGAGTTACAATACAACCTTTCATCAGCAGGCCGTCTGAATTTGATTTTCAGACGGCCTTTTCCCCCAATCCAACCCCTGCCGCAACCGCCGCAGAAGAACCGCTTTTTCAAGCGAGTTAGGAAAAATCATGTCCAAACAGCCTTCCAGCAAACGCCAATGGCGCGACGGCGTATCCTCTACCGCCAAAAAACCTTCCAAACCGGCCAAATCCTTTGCCAATAAGAAACGTCCCGACGACGATCGAAAAACATCAGGCAAACCTTACAACCAAAAAGTTTCAGACGGCCCCAAAGCTCAAAATACCGCGCCTAAACAACGTGCCGCCAAAGCCAAAAAACTGGTTGTCCGCAACCCAAACCAAAAAATCATGGAGCATGCCCGCGATTTGAAAGAACGCCGCAGCGACCTTTCCCGCTTCGAACCCGAGCGCCTGCAAAAAGTCCTGGCTGCTTCCGGCGTCGGCTCACGCCGCGAAATGGAAGAATGGATCAGCAACGGCTGGGTAACGGTCAACGGCCGTGTAGCCCAACTGGGTGAAAAAGTTACGCCCGACGATCATGTTACCGTCAAAGGCAGCATCATCAAACTCAAATGGGCAGACCGCCTGCCACGCATCATCCTCTACTACAAACAAGAAGGCGAAATCGTTTCCCGCGACGACCCGCAAGGCCGCGTCAGCATTTTCGACCGCCTGCCGCAAGCAGCCAGCAGCCGCTGGGTGGCCATCGGCCGTTTGGACATCAATACCAGCGGCCTCTTGATTCTGACCACTTCAGGCGAACTCGTTCAACGCTTTGCCCACCCCAGCTTTGAAGTCGAACGCGAATACGCCGTGCGCGTATTGGGCGAGTTGACCACCGAACAAATGTGCGTCCTGACCGAAGAAGGTGTGATGCTAGAAGACGGTCTAGCAAAAGTAGAACGCATCTACGAACAAGGCGGAGAAGGCGCAAACAAATGGTACAACGTCGTCATCAAAGAAGGCCGCAACCGCGAAGTACGCCGTATTTTTGAAAGCCAAGGCCTGACCGTCAGCCGCCTCGTCCGCGTAGGCTTCGGCCCCATCGGCCTGCCAAACCGCCTCAAACGCGGCCAATTCTACGAACTCAATCCTGCAGAAGTCGCCAACATCATCAAATGGGCAGATATGCTGTTGCCGGGCGAACGTCGCCGGAAGAAAAGTTAATGTAAGATAAATCGGGGCTGAGGCCTTTACAAAATCGTCTCAGCCCGACAAAATCTTGCACAAGTCATAAACATAGTGGGTTAAGTTTAAACCAGTACCGCATTGCTCCGCCTTGTCCTGATTTAAACTTAACCCACTATTCACACATTAAAATTCAAAAAAAGTGACTCAGCACCAGCGTTAACTCTGCCAATACACTGCCATCAACACTTTTAATAATCAGCATGTGATATTTCCCAGGAGCTTAAATCATGCCCCGTTTCTTCCTGAAAACCGTTTCCATACTCACTTTGGCAGCTTTGACTGCATGTTCTGACTCAAAAGAATACTCGAACCCCTCTTTTGGTCCCTCTCTAGGATTCAAGGAAAGCCAAATTGTTGCCATACAGAAGGTTAAAACACCTACTGTCAATGTTCGAAACACTGAACGCTACCAAGACCAACCCGACCAACCGGTCAAATCCGTTGCTCAAGAACCTGTTTCCACATTTAGCATCGATGTCGATACCGGCAGCTACGCCAACGTCCGCCGATTTCTGAACAGCGGCAAACAGCCGCCTAAAGATGCTGTACGGATTGAGGAAATCGTCAATTACTTCCCTTATAACTATCCGCTGCCTACTGACGGCCGTCCATTTGCCGTTCATACTGAAACCATTGATTCTCCATGGCAACCGGAAGCCAAGCTGATCAAAATCGGTATCCAAGCACAAGACACGGCAAAGAAAGACCTGCCGCCTGCCAACCTCGTTTTCCTTGTGGACGTATCCGGTAGTATGAATGCAGAAAACAAACTTCCGCTGGTTCAAGAAACCCTGCGCATCCTAACCCGACAACTGCGCCCGCAAGACAAAGTGACCTTGATTACCTATGCGTCAGGTGAAGATCTGGTACTCCCGCCCACATCAGGTGCAAATAAAGAAACCATCCTGAACGCCATCGACAAGCTGCGAGCAGGCGGCGCAACAGACGGCGAATCCGCACTGCAAATGGCTTATGAGCAAGCGCAAAAAGCCTTCGTACCCAACGGCATCAACCGTATCCTTTTGGCGACCGATGGCGACTTTAATGTTGGTGTATCTGATACCGAGACGCTCAAATCCATGGTTGCCGAAAAACGTAAAACCGGCGTTTCACTCAGCACGCTAGGCTTCGGTACGGACAATTACAACGAAGACATGATGGAACAAATTGCCGATGCAGGCGACGGCAATTACAGCTATATCGACAACGAAAAAGAAGCGAAAAAAGTTCTGCAGCAGCAACTGACTTCCACGCTTGCCACCGTTGCGCAAGATGTCAAAATCCAAGTCGAATTCAATCCTGCCACTGTCAAAGAATACCGCTTGGTCGGCTACACCAACCGCACTCTACGCAATGAAGACTTCAACAATGACAAAGTAGATGCGGGCGATATAGGCTCAGGCCACAGCGTGACCGCCATCTATGAAATCATTCCGGCAGGCAAAAACGGCTGGCTGAACAAATCACGCTATCAAAAAGCCCCTGCCGCTAAAGGCAGTAAAAACGAATACGCCTTTGTCAAAGTCCGCTATAAGCTGCCTGGGGAAAAAGACAGCAAGCTGATGGAACAAGCAATCCCCGTTGGCAGCAAACCGCTGGAGCAAGCCAATAAAGACACCCTGCTCGCTCTTGCCGCAGCCTCTTACGCGCAAGCCCTGCGCGGCGGCGAATACAACGGCAAACTGGGCTGGAGCGACATCGAAAAAATGGCGCAGCAAGTCCAAGGCAATGATCCATTTGAACTGAAATCGGAGTTTCTCCAATTGGTACGCATTGCCGCCGGTAGCGAAAAGAAATCAGGTCCTTTGGTTAAAGAATAAAACCTGAAAAAGGCCGTCTGAAGAACATTCAGACGGCCTTTTAATTAAACTTTTTATTTTTCCGATTTCAACACCCGTTGACGGCGGGTTTCGCTCAATACCATGCCCGCGCTGACGGAAACGTTCATACTTTCTACAGTGCCAAACATCGGAATCGATACCAGCATATCGCAATGCTCGCGCGTCAGGCGGCGCATACCTTCGCCTTCGTTGCCCATTACCCAGGCCACGCTGTCGGGCAAGTCGCAGTGGTAAAGGTCGGAGTCGCCGCCCATGTCTGTGCCGACAATCCAAATGCCGTACTCTTTCAATTCACGCAAAGTACGGGCAAGATTGGTTACGGTAATATACGGCACGGTTTCCGCCGCGCCACAGGCAACTTTGCTGACGGTCGCATTCAGGCCGGCACTTTTGTCTTTGGGCGCAATCACGGCATGTACACCCATCGCATCGGCAGTACGCAGGCACGCGCCGAGGTTGTGCGGGTCGGTGATGCCGTCCAATATCAGCAAAAACGGTGGTTCGCTCAGGTTTTCCAACACATCTTCCAAATGAACATGGTTTTTGGAAGCATCGATAAACCCGACCACGCCCTGATGACGCGCCCCTTTGCTGATGGCATTCAGGCGGTCGGCATCGGCAAAATGCACGCGTACGTTTTCAGAGGCCGCTTTATCCAATACATCGCGGGTGCGTGCATCGGATTTGCCCTCTTGGATATAGAGTTCGGTAATCGATTTCGGGTTTTGCCACAAACGGGCATTGACGGCGTGAAAGCCATAGATGAGTCGTTGGTTTGCCATGTTTTTGCTTTATCAAAAAATTCAGACGGCCATTATAACAAGTAAGGCCGTCTGAAAATTTTTTATTTCATCAAATAACCGAGTATGCCCGAAGTACCGACCCCGATTAATACCGTCACCAACATCGAAAACCGGCTGGCTGCCAATACCGTCAAAGCAATGGCAATCAGCTCATGCGGTTTATCCGACACAAAATAAGGCGCAATCACGGAAATCAACACGCAGCCCGACGCAGCCTCCATAACTACTTGCGCACGACGGCTCAATGTACGGTTGCGCAATGCAAAAAAGCCGATTAATCGGGTTGAATAGGTAACAGCCAACATGCTTAAAAACAGCAGAAACGATTGCAGCGACAACAAATCCTTCATTTTTGCTCTCCCCACAAATACGCCGCCAACAAGCCCGACAACGTTCCGGCTGGAACATACCATGCGCCATCCACGGTCAAATAGGTTGCGCACGCCACAATCAGGCTGACAAACCAAGGGCGCGAAGCCGCAAAGCTCTTCCACATCCCGCGCAGCAACACCAAAAACACCGCAGGAAACGCCATGCCGAAGCCCCAAGCCGCCACATCGCCGAACATCGGGCCGACTGCCGCGCCAAACGCCGCAAAACCAATCCACGTTACATACAAAATAAAACACACGCCGGCATAAAACGGCATATTGAATGCAGGCAAACCTGCCGCCTTACGCTTTTGAATTTCAGCAAATGCCATTGCCCAGCTTTCATCACACATAAAAAACAGCGCGGGCATCGCCTTTTTCAGCGGCATATCCCTCATATACGGCGCAATCGCCGCACCCATCAGGATATGGCGCGAATTAATCATAAACGTAACTGTTGCAATCAGCATAATTGGCAAAGGATTTGCCCACAAATTGACTGCGGCAAATTCCGAACCTCCGGCAAAGTTCATGCCCGTCATCAACAGCATTTCCAGCCAGCTCATGCCCTTTTGCCCGCCCTGCATGCCCAAAATCAGCGCCCACGGCAACAAGCCGATCAGCATGGGGGAACATTCTTTGATACCGCGCAGAAATTCCGATTGAGGAGAAGCAGTGTGATTCATTTTGATTGAAACGGTTTATTAAAAAGAAGCGACGTATTATAAAGCAGGCCGTCTGAACAAGGGTATAATACGGAAAAATTAGATTTATTTACGGAAACCAATATGACCCACACCGTCCATCTGCAGTTTGAAGAAATTGACAATACCGTGTTGCAACGCCTGTGCGGCGCGCTCGACAGCAATCTCGAAGCCTTAGGTAAAGCCCTTGATATCCAAATCAGCCGCCGCTTCGAACATTTCACCTTCATGGGCGAACTGGCACACGCCGGCCGCCGTGCCTTGCTGTCGCTTGCCGAAGCCGCAGAAAAAGGCGACTTAGACGACAACGCCATCAGCCTAGCGGCCGTTGAAGCCAAAACCGCAGATGAAAAACACGAAGAGAAACACCACGACCAACAATACTATTTCCGCACCAAACGCGGCAGCATCGGCGGCCGCACCCCGCGCCAAAACGGCTATATCCGCGCCTTGCTCAACCACGATGTCGTGTTCGGCTTAGGCCCTGCCGGTACGGGTAAGACCTATCTTGCCGTTGCCGCCGCCGTCGATGCCATGGAAAAACATCAAATCGAACGCATCGTTTTGGTGCGCCCAGCAGTCGAAGCAGGCGAAAAATTAGGCTTCCTGCCGGGCGATTTGGCGCAAAAAGTCGATCCCTACCTGCGACCGCTTTACGATGCGCTTTACGATTTGATGGGTTTCGACCGTGTAACCAAACTGATGGAAAAAGGTTTGATTGAAATTGCGCCGCTGGCCTATATGCGCGGCCGCACCTTAAATGGCGCGTATGTCATTTTGGACGAAGCGCAAAACACTACGCCCGAACAAATGAAAATGTTCCTGACCCGTATCGGCTTCGGTGCCAAAGCAGTCATTACCGGCGACATCAGCCAAATCGACCTGCCGCGCAACATCAAATCCGGCTTGAAAGATGCACGCGAAAAACTGCGCGATGTAGAAGGCCTGTATTTCCACACCTTCACCAGCGAAGACGTCGTCCGCCATCCTTTGGTGCAAAAAATCGTCGAAGCCTATGAAGCTGCCGAAGAACAAGCCGAAAAGAAAAACGGCGAATAATCTTTTCAAACACTTAAGGCCGTCTGAAAATCAAATTTCAGACGGCCTTACTACATCATTCTCCCCATAATACTGCTATAATCCGAAAATCAAGTAAAACAACGACTTCAAAAGGAAAAATATGACCCTCAAGCCACCCGTCCGAATTGCCGTTACCGGCGCGGCAGGCCAAATCGCCTACGCCACCCTCTTCCGTATCGCCGGCGGCATCATGCTCGGACGCGACCAACCCGTTATCCTACAGCTGCTCGACCTGCCGCAGGCACAACAGGCATTGCGCGGCGTGATTATGGAAATGCAGGATTGCGCCTTCCCGCTCCTTGCCGACATCTTCGCCACAGACGACCCCGAAGTCGCCTTCAAAGATGCCGACATCGCCCTCTTGATTGGAGCGCGCCCGCGTACGCAAGGCATGGAGCGCGCCGACTTGCTGCACGCCAATGGCGAAATTTTCAAAGTACAAGGCGCGGCGTTGAACAAAGTTGCCAATCGCAACGTTAAAGTCCTCGTTGTCGGCAACCCGGCCAATACCAACGCCTACATCGCCATGAAATCTGCACCCGACATCCCTCCGGAAAATTTTACCGCCCTGATGCGTCTCGACCATCACCGCGCCGTCAGCCAAATTGCCGAAAAAATCAACCGCCCGATTACTTCCATCGAGCAAATGTGTGTCTGGGGCAACCACAGCCCGACTATGTACGCCGACTACCGCTACGCCACCAGCAACGGCGAGTCCGTCCAAGACATGATTACCGAACCCGACTGGAACACCGAAGTCTTCATGCCGAAAATTGCCGGACGCGGTGCCGCCATTATTGCCGCACGCGGTTCATCATCCGCTGCCTCTGCCGCCAATGCCGCCATCTACCACCTGCGCGACTGGTTGCTCGGCAGCAGTGGTAAATGGATAACCATGGGCGTTCCATCCGACGGCTCTTACGGCATTCCCGAAGGTTTGATTTTCGGCTTCCCCGTCATTTGTGACGAAGGCAGCTACCGCATCGTCCAAGGCTTGGACTTGTCGGATGAATTCAGCCAAAAACGTATCGCCGCTACGCTGGCCGAATTGGAAGAAGAGCGTTCAGCCATCCAGGATCTACTCTAAAACAAAGGCCGTCTGAAAACCAAATTTCAGACGGCCTTTACTGTACAGCCTTATTCCGCCATATCAATACACAAATATTTCAATTCCAAATATTCGTCCACACCATATTTACTGCCTTCACGTCCCAAACCGCTGCGTTTTACGCCGCCAAACGGTGCTACTTCATTACTGATTAAGCCCGTATTGATGCCGACCATGCCGTATTCCAAGGCTTCGCCGACGCGCCATTGACGGGCGGTGTCAGAGGTAAAAAGGTAAGCTGCCAAACCGTATTCCGTATTGTTCGCAGCCTCGATAACTTCGGCTTCGGTTTCAAAACGGAACACCGGACACAAAGGTCCGAAGGTTTCCTCGCGAGCTACCGCCATTTGCGCCGTAACGCCGCTTAAAACAGTCGGCTCAAAAAATGTTCCGCCCAACGCGCTGCGTTTGCCGCCAGTCAGGCAAACCGCGCCTTTGGAGAGCGCGTCGGCGATGTGCTGCTCGACTTTCTCCACCGCTTTTTCCTCAATCAATGGCCCTTGGTTGACGCCTTCATCCAAGCCGTTGCCCAATTTGAGCGCAGCCACTTTTTCACTTAATTTGCTGCAAAATTCGTCGTAAATGCCGGATTGAGCGTAAACGCGGTTGGTGCAGACGCAGGTCTGACCGCTGTTGCGGAACTTGCTGGCCAGAGCGCCTTCAACGGCTTTGTCCAAATTGGCATCGTCAAACACGATAAACGGCGCATTGCCGCCCAGTTCCAAACTGAGTTTTTTAATGTCTGCCGCGCTGTCGGCAAAAATCTTCGCGCCGACTTCGGTTGAGCCAGTAAAGCTGATTTTGCGCACAGTCGGATTCGTGGCAAATTCATGGCTGATTTCCGAAGCACTACCGCTGACAACAGGCAACAAATCCTGCGGCACGCCGGCTTCATAAGCCAAAACGACCAATGCATACGCACTCAAAGGCGTGAGCGATGCAGGTTTAACTATCATCGCACAGCCCACCGCCAAAGCAGGCGCAGCCTTGCGCGCAATCATCGCAGACGGGAAGTTCCACGGCGTAATCGCAGCGGTAACGCCGACAGGCTGTTTCAGTACAACCAGTTTTTGCGACGCTTTCACACTTGTCAGCACATCGCCGTCAATCCGCCGCGCCTCTTCCGCAAACCAGCGCACAAACGAAGCCGCATAATCAATTTCACCACGCGCCTCAGTCAGGCTTTTGCCCTGCTCCATCGTCATGATACGCGCGAGTTCTTCTTTGTTTTCTTTAATCAAAAAATACCAGCGCCACAACACATCGGCCCGCTCCAACGCAGTTTTTGCCGCCCATAATTTTTGTGCCGCCTCTGCCTTTTGAATCAAAAGCTTCAGGCCGTCTGAATCAGTCTTACGGACAAACGCCAAAGCCTCACCTGTTGCAGGGTTATCAACTTTAATGGCATCTGGAATCGGAGAAAAGGAAATATCGGGATGATTGAGCAAACGTGCAAAATCTTTCATGAGAAACGACCTTTCTAAAACCGAGGATATACGTTCATTATCATATTCATACCATGAAAGCGCAACTGAATCGCAAAATAAGACAACAGCAAAGGTCGTCTGAATATCTTATAGCCGGCCTTTGCTTTAACGACATCATATCTATCTTAATAACGAATGAAATACGATTATTAATACCCTACCTCAAAAGGATAAGACACATGTATTACAACTATTTGCTATAATACAAAACTCATCTCGACCCTCATCTAAAATTCCATTTTCAGACGGCCTTTGTCTGTTTATAAGGCCGTCTGAAATATTTTCCGTCCATCCTCTTCTGCCGAACCATGATTCCATCTGATTTCATTGACGAGCTTTTGTCCAAAGTCGATATTGTCGATATTATCGACGAACAGGTTCCGCTGAAGAAAGGCGGGGCGAACTATATGGCCTGCTGTCCGTTTCATAAGGAAAAGACGCCATCGTTTTCGGTCAGCCCGACCAAGCAGTTTTACCATTGCTTCAGTTGCGGGGCTCATGGTTCGGCGATTGGTTTTGTGATGGAACATCAGGGGCTGTCGTTTCCGGAGGCGGTGCAGTTTTTGGCTGATCGCGTCGGTATGACAGTGCCTAAAGTTCGCGGGCAGGAAGACAACCCCGAAATCCGTGCCGAACGTAAAAAAAAGCAACAAACTTTGGAAGAAACGACGGCGGCGGCGGCGGATTTTTATGCGCAACAGTTGAAATTCAATCCGGTGGCGAAGGCTTATTTGGATAAGCGCGGCTTGAGTGCGGAAGTCATCGCGCATTATGGTTTGGGCTATGCGCCTGACGGTTGGCAACCTTTGGCGCAAGTATTCCAACCCTATCCGAATACTGCGTTAGTGGATACGGGTATGGTCATTGATAACGAAGGCAAACATTATGACCGCTTTCGCCATCGGGTTATGTTCCCCATCCGCAATCCTCGCGGACAGGTCATCGGCTTTGGTGGCCGCGTATTGGATGACTCCAAACCCAAATACCTGAATTCTCCCGATACCCCTTTGTTCGATAAAGGGAAAAACCTTTACGGGCTATATGAAGGGCGTGCTGCCGTAAAAGAGGCAGGACGGATTTTGGTGGTCGAAGGCTACATGGACGTGGTCGCATTGGCGCAGTTCGGCGTCGGCTACGGCGTAGCGGCTTTGGGTACGGCAACCACGGCGGAACACGTCAAAATCCTGATGCGTCAGGCCGACAGTATTTATTTTTGTTTTGATGGCGACAGCGCGGGACGTAAAGCGGCTTGGCGCGCGCTGGAAAATGCGTTACCGCAATTAAAAGACGATAAATCGCTGCATTTTCTATTCCTACCCGAAGAACACGACCCAGACAGCTACATCCGTGCCTATGGCAAGGCTCAATTTGAAGATGCCTTGTTAAACCAAAGCAAGCCCCTATCGGAATACTTTTGGGAACATCTTTCAGACGGCCTCAACCTCAATACGCAAGAAGGCAAAGCAGAATTGGTCAAAACCAGTTCTCCGCTTTTAGCGCAAATTACCGCGCCGGCATTGGGCTATCTCCTGAAACAAAAACTTAGTGAGTTGGTGGGTATTGATCCTGACAACCTCGCCCAGTTACTCGGACAAGAAGCGCCCAAGCGGCACGTCAAACAAAAAAGTTACAAACTGCCGCCTATTTCTGTCAAACAGCCAACCATGCTGACACTGGTTCAAAGACAGATACGAAGCCTCTTGATAAATCCGGCTTGGGCTTCATATATAGACCTGCCCGATTATCTGGCGTTAAGCGGCGATTTTGCCTGCCTTGCCAATTTGGCCGAAACCATCAAGCATCACGACACGACTCCTGCAACTGCACAAGTGTTTGAATATATGCGCGGTTCGCCCTATGAGGAAACCGTCAATCAAATCTTTTTATCGACCCTTCACTCTGAAGAAATGGAAGGGGATAACGAAGAAGATTGCGAAAGTTTCCAAATCGGCATGAAAAAGTTGTTAAATGAATTAAAATACAGTCAAATCGAAACTTTAAAGCAAAAAAGTATTCAAACTGGTTTGACTGAAAATGAAAAAAGACTATTGCTGTCGCTTTTGACGGCAAAGCAAAACTAACCCCTCAGGCCGTCTGAACAATCTAAACACACGCTGCGAAACATGACACGCAGAACACTCCATCTGTAA
Organism: Neisseria sp. HMSC068C12; assembly: GCF_001814095.1. Classification (NCBI taxonomy): domain Bacteria; kingdom Pseudomonadati; phylum Pseudomonadota; class Betaproteobacteria; order Neisseriales; family Neisseriaceae; genus Neisseria; species Neisseria sp. HMSC068C12. The sequence goes on from NZ_KV814829.1 coordinate 80,350, forward strand.
TATTTTCAGACAGCCTCAGAGTATTAAAGTGAAATCTGATTTCACAACAAAAAGCTCTGCTCCGCCTTCAGGTACGGCCACATCACCGTAAACCGTCGGCATCCTATCAACCTAGAGAGCAATCCATGTCTAAAAACCAAAACTACGAAGAATACCAAGACCAAGATGACAACCGTCCCTTGAGTATCGAAGAGCAGCGCGCGCGTCTGCGCCAACTCATTATCATGGGTAAAGAACGCGGCTACATCACTTATTCTGAAATTAACGACGCTCTGCCCGACGATATGTCCGATGCCGAACAAATCGACAACATCGTCAGCATGATTTCCGGCTTGGGCATCCAAGTAACCGAGCAAGCCCCCGATGCTGAAGACATCCTCTTGAGCGACAACGCCGCCGCCATGACCGACGACGATGCTGTTGAAGAAGCCGAAGCAGCACTCTCCAGCGCAGATTCAGAATTCGGCCGCACAACCGACCCTGTGCGTATGTATATGCGTGAAATGGGGCAAGTCGATCTGTTGACGCGTGAAGACGAAATCATCATCGCCAAAAAAATCGAAAATGCACTGAAAAACATGGTGCAGGCAATCTCCGCCTGCCCGGGTTCGATTGCCGAAATTCTGGCGTTGATCGAGCAAGTCCGCAACGACGAAATCCGTGTGGATGAGGTCGTTGAAGCCATCATCGACCCTAATGAAGTTTTGTTGAACGAATTGGGCTTAGGTCATTTGGAAAATGCCAAACCTGATGATGAAGAAGGTGAAACCGATAGCGATGATGAAGATGGCGACGAGGAAGATGAAGACGATTCAGGTAACGACTCTGAAGCCATATCCGCCGCCCATTTAGCCGAACTGAAACAAAAAGTTTTGGAACACTTCGCCTTTATCGAGAGCGAATACGGCAAAATGATCAAGCAGTTGGAAAAACACGGCAGTCAGCACGCCAACTACCTGAAACACCGCGATGCCATTGCCAACAAACTGTTAGAAGTCCGTTTTGCCACACGTCAAATCGAAAATTTGAGCAGCAACCTACGCAGTCGCGTTGAAAACATCCGCAAACTCGAACGCGAAATCCGCGATATCTGTATCGACCGCGTACGTATGGAACGCGACTACTTCATCGAAAACTTCCTGCCTGCTATTACCGATTTGGAATGGGTTGAAAAAGAAGTAGCCAAAGGCCGTGTATGGGCAAACGCATTGGATCGTTTCCGCCACGCCATCCTAGAAAAACAAGCCGAGCTGGCCAATATGGAAACCGAAACCCGCATTTCCATCGAAGAGTTGAAAGAAATCAACAAAAACATGGTACTGAGCGAGAAAGAAACCTCAGCAGCCAAACAGGAAATGATTCAGGCCAACTTGCGTTTGGTTATTTCCATTGCCAAAAAATACACCAACCGCGGCTTGCAGTTCCTTGATTTGATTCAAGAGGGCAATATCGGTCTGATGAAAGCGGTGGACAAATTCGAATACCGTCGCGGCTACAAGTTCTCGACTTACGCCACATGGTGGATCCGTCAAGCGATTACCCGTTCCATCGCCGACCAAGCGCGTACCATCCGCATTCCGGTTCACATGATTGAAACCATCAACAAAATGAACCGTATCTCGCGCCAATACCTGCAAGAAACCGGTGAAGAACCTGATTCCGCCAAACTGGCCGAGTTGATGGAAATGCCGGAGGACAAAATCCGCAAAATCATGAAAATCGCCAAAGAGCCGATTTCCATGGAAACACCGATTGGCGACGACGACGATTCGCACTTGGGCGACTTCATCGAGGATGCCAACAACGTTGCGCCGGCAGAAGCTGCGATGTACACCAGCCTGCACGAAGTAACCAAAGAAATCCTCGAAAGCCTGACCCCGCGCGAAGCCAAAGTGTTGCGTATGCGTTTCGGTATCGATATGAATACCGACCACACTTTGGAAGAAGTCGGCAAACAATTTGACGTAACCCGCGAACGTATCCGTCAAATCGAAGCCAAAGCCCTGCGCAAGCTGCGCCATCCTACCCGCAGCGACCGCCTCCGCAGCTTCCTCGACAGCGAAGAAAACAAATCGTAAAAGCAAACCGCAGGTTGAAAGACCTGCGGTTTTTATTAAAATACAAAAAGGCCGTCTGAAAACCAAATCTCAAAAGATTTAATGGTTTCAGACGGCCTTAAATTTTATTCAGCCTCAGTGGTTTTCTTTTTTGGACGGCGGCGGCGACGTTTGGGTTTGCCGTCAGTTGATCCACTTTGTTTCTGACGTTTGCGCTCATTGGCCGCAGTCATTTGCTGACGGGTTTCCTCATCGGCATGCTGGAAAGTTGTCCACCAAGAAGCCATCTCTTTATCAACCTCGCCAACTTCGCTACGCAAAATCAGGAAGTCATAAGCGGCACGGAAACGGGCTTGAGCCAACAGACGATACGGGCGCGCACCGCGCATATTGTCGAATTGCGGCTGAAATTGCCAGATTTCACGCATGGTTGCAGAGAATCTTTGCGGTACGCCCCAACCTTTCTCCACCGTATCGCGCATGGTGTTCATCGCATCCATCAGCGCAGGGACAGGTTTTTGACCATGGCTTTGATTGCGTTGCCAAATGGCGTTTAGTGTCGGCCACAATACCGCCGCCAATACAAAACCGACAGAAACGGACTTATCCGCACGAAGACGCTCGTCGGTATTTTTCAAAGCCAACATAATCATACGTTTGTCGGCTGCTTCGGCAGTTTTCAAGGCATCTAAAAGCGGATGGATGCCTTCGGGAATACCCAACTCGTTCAACCGTTTCAAACAGGCACGGGAATGGCCGGAAAACAGGATTTTCATGATTTCGTCAAAAAGACGGGCCACCGGTTCATTTTTCAGACGGCCTGCGTATTCGGCAATCGGCAAAGCCGTTTGCTCTTCCACTTCAAAGCCCAACTTACCCGACAAACGGACGGCGCGAAGAATACGGACGGGATCTTCCTGATAGCGTTCAGCAGGATTACCTATCATCACCAATTTCTTATCGGCAACATCAGCCACGCCTTGATGGAAATCCCAAATTTCCTCTTTAATCGGGTCGTAATACAGCGCATTGCAAGTAAAATCGCGGCGCATGGCATCTTCTTCAATGCTGCCGTAAGTATTGTCCTTCATAATGCGGCCTTGCGCATTTTGCTGAACCTTATCGCCACCGCGAAACGTCGTCACTTCAATAGTTTCAGGACCAATCATCACATGAACGATTTGAAAGCGGCGGCCGATAATGCGGCTGCGGCGGAATATTTTACGGATTTGCTCCGGCGTGGCATCGGTTGCAATATCAAAATCTTTGGGTTCAACCCCGAGCAACAAATCCCGAACGGCTCCCCCTACAACATAAGCCTGAAAACCGGCTTCATGCAGGCGTTTGGCAATTTTCTCAGCGGCAAAGCTCAACATATCCGCATGGATACCATGTTGCTCAAGCGGAATAATCTCCTTTTCGGGCAACGACTTGACGTGTTTTTTAGGCAACACTTTATGCAGCCATTTTTTTAACATAAGCAGCTCTTTTCACGATAAAAAAGGCCGTCTGAAACTTGTCCGGCTTAAGCCTTTGCACAATATCCTGCCGTAGATTAAAGACAAAACATTGAGCAAAGGCTTCAGACAGCCTAAAAAAGACGTGCCATTATACCTTATGGAAGTTCGATTAATTAGCGTATTGGCAAAAAATATCGGCTATAATGACGGTCTGACAACGATTCAGGCAAAACATCATGTACCACTACAAATCCGAAGCTACCCAATTCCTCGACAAACTCATGTCCGACCATCCCGAATTAGAAGCGCAACGCCTCGAAAACCGCCATTTACTGTGGGATGTAACCCTTAATCCGGCCGAACAGGCTGAATTTGAAGCGGCCAAAGTCAACAAAAAACCTTACACCTACTATCAAGACTAACCCGTATCGGTATGACGACCAACACCCACAATACCGATCCGGCGTTACAGCAGTACCTCAACAGCATCGGTCAGCACGAACATCCCGTTTTGACCGCATTGCGTGAGCGTACCCAATCACATCGTCTGGGAAAGATGGCCATCGCCCAAGAGCAGGCAGCCATGTTGGTGTGGTTGGCCAAATTATTGAATGCTAAAAAATATTTGGAAGTTGGTGTCTTTACCGGTTACAGCAGCACCGCCATGGCGCTTTCCCTCCCCGAAGACGGCAAAATCACGGCTTGCGACATTAATGTAACCTTTACCGATATTGCCCGAGAAACATGGCAGGCAGCAGGTATAGCGCATAAAATCTCGCTTCATCTGCAACCAGCTTTGCTGACTTTGGACGATTTGATTGCGCAAGGCGAATCGGAAAGCTACGACTTGGCACTTATCGATGCCGACAAACCGCCTACGCCAAAATATTTCGAACGCTGTTTGCAACTGGTACGGAGTGGCGGCGTGATTGCCATCGATAATATCTTGTTGGGTGGGCGCGTCATGAATGAAGCTGCCGAAAATGATCCGCCAAGCTTGGATATCCTGCGCCATTTCAACCAAAATCTGCCGCGCGATACACGCATTATTCCCATTACCCTGCCTGTCGGCGACGGTTTGACACTGCTACTAAAAAAATAAAACGACACAATCCGATGAAAACATTATCACATTCCCTGTTTCTTTTGCCGCTTACTCTATTGGCCACATCGTGCGCCGTTTCCCATCCTCTTCAACCAGCCGATAATCCTAACTTCGTCCTGCCGGATATTCCGCGTGAGCCTTTGCCTGAAAAAAGTATTCCCTATCCGCGTTTGGACGCACAAACCCAGATTGACCACTTAGGTATACAAATTGCCCGACTGGAACGCACGGTTGAAGAATTAAATCAACGCTTGCACACATTGGAACAACAACGGACTATCAAACGTCCGACTACTTCTGCTTCCAATCCCAAAGCCCAGCGATTGGACGACCGCAAGCTGAAAATGAACTATTTGGCAAATGGCGGCGGCGTGCCGTCTGAAACAGACTCAGCCGCACAAAACGAATTACGCCTTTATAATCAGGCGCAAAAATACTATCAGCGTAACAACTATTCCGCCGCAGTGGCCATTTTGAAAGAGGCTGACGGCGGCAATGGCAGCGAAATTGCCCGCCGCAATATGTACCTGCTCCTGCAAAGCCAACAACGTCTGGGCAACTGCGAATCCGTTATCGAAATCGGCAACCGCTACGCCAACCGATTCCGCAACAGCCCGCAAGCTCCCGATGCCATGTACAGCATCGGCCAATGCCAATACAAACTGCAACAAAAAGACATCGCCCGCAGCACATGGCGCAAACTGATACAAAGCTTCCCCAACAGCGAAGCGGCAAAACGCGCTTCCATCAGTCTCAAACAAAGATAAACGTTCAGACGGCCTTGTCATCCCCAAGGCCGTCTGAATATTTTTTTACCCTTAATCCATTCAAGCAAAAGGAACTCTTCATGATCCAAGTCGGCATTATTATGGGCAGCAACAGCGATTGGCCGGTGATGCAGCAGGCAGCACAATTTCTCAAAGAATTCGGCGTTGAATACGAAGCGCGTGTCGTCTCTGCACACCGTACGCCTGATTTGATGTTTGAATACGCCGAAACCGCACGCGAACGCGGCATCAAAGCCATCATTGCCGGCGCAGGCGGCGCAGCGCATTTGCCAGGCATGGTTGCAGCCAAAACCACGGTGCCCGTCTTGGGTGTTCCCGTGCCCAGCAAATATCTGCGCGGCGAAGACTCCCTGCTTTCGATTGTACAAATGCCCAAAGGCGTTCCTGTTGCCACATTTGCCATTGGCGAAGCCGGTGCGGCCAATGCAGCGCTGTTTGCTATTTCACTTTTGGCCAATGAAAATCCTGAATTGGCTGAAAAATTGGCGGCTTTCCGTGCCAAACAAGAGCAAACCGTTCTAGCCATGGAATTGCCTGAAGCATAACTGACAAAGGCCGTCTGAAAGTTGTAAAGGGAAACTTTGATTTCGTTTTACGATTGTTTAGACGGCCTTAGTGTTTTATCAAATTGAATTAATGCCATGAAAACCCTAGCATTCATCCTACTCTCCACCCTGCTTTGCGCCTGCCAAAGCCCAAGTACTCCTACTCAATCAACTGCCATCCCATCTCAGCAACAAGCCCAAGATACAAATGGAAACCTGATTATCTTCTATGATGCCCAAACCGGTTCTGCGCCATTGCTAAAAGCAGTGAAAACCTCGGGTGCAAGTTTGATTTATGAATACAAAAACCTGAACGGCATTGCTATTCGTCCGTCTTCCAAGACCAAGATTGAAGATGCCATTGCCTATTTCAAAAAAATAAATGGCGTATTGTCGGTCGAACAAGACCGACTGCTTAAACTTCAATAAATAAACTATTTTCTAACCAAATAAAAAAGGCCGTCTGAAACGTATCACTACGATTTCAGACGGCCTTAACCTTTTCAATAAATTAAATCATGCCTCTGCCTTGCGCTTTTGGCTTGGCTTGGCCGAATTCCAATTTACTCAGCGCAGATAAATAGGCTTTGGCAGTTGCCACCAATACGTCGGTATCCGCACCTTGGCCGTTGACCACACGGTCGCCACGTTGCAGGCGGACGGAAGTTTCGCCTTGGCTTTCTGTACCTTGAGTTACCGCATTGACAGAGTAAATCTGCAAGGTTGCGCCACTTTGTGCTACGCTTTCAATGGCTTTGAAGATGGCATCAACAGGGCCTGAGCCGCTAGCGGAAGCGTGTTTTTCTTCACCGCGAATACTGAACACAATATCGGCGCGCGGCTCTTCACCAGTTTCAGTGCTGATTTTTTGGGAAATGAATTTGTAGCTTTCGGTATTCATATTGCCCATTTCGTCAGACACCAAAGCGTGCAGGTCTTCATCAAAGATTTCGCGTTTCTTATCCGCCAGCTCTTTGAAGCGTGCAAATGCCGCATTCAACGCCTCTTCACTTTCCAACTCAATACCCAAATCTGCCAGCTTGGTTTTGAAAGCATTACGGCCGGAGAGTTTACCCAAAGTCAGGCGGTTGGTTGACCAGCCAACTGATTCGGCAGTCATGATTTCATAGGTTTCAGGGTGTTTCAACACGCCGTCTTGGTGGATGCCTGATTCGTGTGCAAAGGCGTTTGCGCCGACTACTGCTTTATTTGGCTGAATCGGATAGCCGGTAATAGTAGATACCAGTTTGGATACTGGCACGATTTGCGTGGTATCAATGCCGGTTTCCAAGCCGAAAAGGTCGTGGCGCACTTTCAACGCCATCACGATTTCTTCAAGGCTGGCATTACCCGCACGTTCACCCAAACCGTTGATGGTACATTCCACCTGGCGCACGCCTGCCTGAACAGCGGCCAGCGAGTTGGCAACCGCCATACCCAAGTCGTTGTGGCAGTGGGTCGACCAGACTACTTTGTCGCCGTTGGGCACGCTTTTGATGATGTTACTGATACGCTCGTACCATACGGAAGGGATGGAGTAGCCGACAGTATCGGGAATATTGATGGTGGTTGCGCCTGCCTCGATAACCGCCGTAAAGATTTTGGCGAGAAAGTCCAAATCCGAACGCACGGCGTCTTCGGCGGAAAATTCCACATCGTCAGTATATTCTTTGGCAATTTTTACCGCTTTGACCGCCGCATCGATGACCTGCTGCGGCTTCATTTTCAGTTTGTGCTCCATGTGGATGGGGCTGGTGGCGATAAAAGTGTGAATACGTTTTTTCGGAGCAGGGGAAACAGCTTCGCCTGCTTTGCGCACATCGTTTTCAACGGCACGCGCCAATGAGCAAACTGTAGATTTAGTAATGATTTTGGCAATCGCATTAACCGATTCAAAATCGCCCGGACTGGCTGCTGCAAAACCTGCCTCAATCACATCGACACCCATCTTTTCCAACTGGCGGGCAATACGGATTTTCTCCTCTTTGGTCATGGATGCGCCGGGGGACTGCTCACCGTCGCGCATGGTGGTATCGAAAATGATAACGCGGTTGGTTTGTGTCATTTCTGTTCTCTCCAGAGATTCATTTTTTTGTAAAAAAGCATTCAAATCAAGCGGTCTGCCTTGCGCTTCCGCCAAAGCGGTCAGTTTTTGCAACTGAGCCAAAGGCAGGGACCCGCGTGTACGCCATTTGTAGATAGCCGCTGTGGTCGCAGCATTTTCCGGGTCGTGCTGTTTCAGAGCTTCGGCCAGCGCGTTTACGCCGCCAAAATAGGCAACCAAACGGTCAATGTCTAATTGCATGATGTTCCTTGTCCAAATCTGATTAAGATTATTGTGTTCTGGTTTTGCATTATACTCATTTTAGACAAAACGACAATCTATTTTTATCAAAATATTGGTATAAATTTTAAAACTTGAGAAATTTTTATACATTTTGTCTAATTTGGACTATTAAAAGCTCCTCTCAAACCGAACACATCCTAAATATAGTAAACTAATCCCCTATTTCCCCGATTTGAAACACATTATGCCCCATACCATCCCTACCAACCGCTCCGACATCGAATGGCGCAACGAAAGTACACAAAAGCCACCCAAGCAGGCGGTTTACATACAAGAAGCAGGCGCAACAGAAATCTTAAAAAATGCCCACGCGCAAACTGCAACTGTTTGGACTGGCGATTTTCACAATGCCAAGCAAGTCTTATCTGCAATGAAAAAACGTATCCGCAGGCCGTCTGAAAAAAAGAAAGGCGCACCTGCCGATATTCAGACAGCCTTTCATGCCCACCGTATGAAACAGGCGCAACAAAGCCGTTTGCTCAATATGCTTGCCATCGAAATCCAACCTAATTTTCAACTGGACAATGCACGCGCACCCGACATCTACGCCGCCTTGTGCGATGTTTACGACACACTAAACGACAAACCGTTTCTTTTGCCGCTAAATCAATTATTGGGTTTTATCGGTGCACACGAATGGCACAAAAAAGGCATAGACATTCCTCAGCTTGATGGAAAAATCCATGTTCCTTTCGGCGTATTCTCTCCACTGCGCGGCGAGTATTTGGATTTAATCACACAAGCCCCACTCGCTCCCCATATTCAGACGGCCTTTGACATCGGCACCGGCTCAGGTGTTATTGCCGCAATTTTGGCCAAGCGAGGCATACCCGACATCATTGCCACAGACACCAACCCAAAAGCAATAGCCTGCGCCACAGCAAACCTTGAGCGTCTAAGCCTGGATAAAGCTGTCAACATCCAATCGATTGATTTATTTCCCGAAACTTGCGCCGACCTTATCGTCTGCAATCCGCCTTGGCTGCCGGCAAAACCGACCTCTGCCATCGAGACCGCCCTTTACGACCCCAATCATGCCATGTTAACCGCGTTCCTCAACGGCGTACGCCAGCACTTAAATCCAAACGGCGAAGCCTGGTTAATTATTTCCGACTTGGCAGAACACTTACATTTGCGCAACAAAGACTTTCTAAACCAATGCTTTCAGACGGCCTCACTCAATGTAGTCGATATTTTGAAAACTAAACCGCAACACAAAAAAGCAATAGATGAATCCGATCCTTTGGCGTTTGCCAGAAACAAGGAAACTACTTATCTATACCGTTTGAAAGCGATATAAAATCAAGGCCGTCTGAACATTCGGACGGCCTTTAAGCATTTTTATAAAAGAAAACGGCATATCCGTAAAGATATGCCGTCGATGGGAGCAGGGACTGCTATATTTGGCAGTGGTTTGTATTTTAGTCCTCTTGCGCCGCTGTTTGCAGGTAGTTTGGCAAACCAACTTTACCAATCAATTCCTGCTGAGTTTCAAGCCAGTCGATGTGTTCTTCGTTGATGTCTTTTTGTTTTTCCAACAAATCACGGCTGACATAGTCTTGTTGCTCTTCTGCAAGAGCGATGGCTGCAACCAGAGTATCATGTTTTTCATACTCTTTTTTCAGATCGCAGGCAATGATTTCTTCGGTAGATTCACCGATCAACAGTTTACCCAATTCTTGCAGATTAGGCAGACCTTCCAAGAACAAAATACGCTCGATTAAATCGTCTGCGGATTTCATTTCGCGGATGGATTGTTTGAAGAAGTGTTCGCCCAATTCTTCAAAGCCCCAGTTTTTCAAAATGCGGGCATGCAGGAAGTATTGGTTAATGGTAATCAGCAACAAACCTAAGTTTTTGTTCAGCTCGCGAATAACTAAGCGATCGCCTTTCATATTCAGCTCCTTAATATGTTATACGCTAGATTACAGTTGGCTTTGGTAGTAGTTGCCTTCGCCGACCAATTCGATCAGACGCAGTTGTTGTTCCAACCAGTGAGCGTGATCTTCTTCAGTGTCTTTCAGTTGGGCAATCATCAAATCGCGGGTAACGTAGTCTTGAGCTTCTTCGCACAATTTGATGCCTTTTTTCAGCGCATCGCGTACTTCGTATTCAGTGTTCAAGTCTGCTTTCAGACAAGAGATTACGTCAGTACCGATGTTCAGTTCGGCACGTGTCATTTTAGGCGTACCGCCCAACATCAGGATACGACGGATGAAGTCTTCGGCGTGAGTGGTTTCTTCTTCCATCTCGTGGCTCAAACGTTCGAACAATTTGGTGTAACCCCATTCAGAGTACATGCGAGAGTGAATAAAATATTGGTCGCGAGCAGCCAACTCACCAGACAATAATTCGTTCATGTAATCAATAACTGCTTGGTTGCCTTGCATAATTCTTTCTCTTTCTTTTAAAAGTTGATAATCACGAAATGAAGATTCGTGTGTTGTTAGGGAATGAGGTAATTGTATGCACAAGTAGCACTTTTGACAAATTTTCTATTTAAAATACAAACAATTATCAAAAAATTTAACCTGCCTAAAAGGCCGTCTGAAAAATTAATCCCCTGTTTTTAATAACAATTTTTTGACATTGTTATTAAGAATCCATTGCATTATTCAAAAACATTTACATTCGTTAACCATAAATAAAAGCAAATAATCCAACAAAATCAATCAAATTTAATTATGAATTATTCTCAACTGCTTTTGCCTCATTTTTTTTAATCATCCACTCCGTCAACATTTAGGAATCGTGCTATAATTACCAGTTATCTTTTTTTTAAGCACCTAGCTGAAACACATAAATCATCATGAAACAAATCCGCAATATTGCCATCATCGCCCACGTCGACCATGGCAAAACCACATTAGTTGACCAATTGCTGCGTCAGTCCGGTACATTCCGTTCCAACCAGCAAGTCGAAGAACGCGTCATGGACAGCAACGATCTTGAAAAAGAACGCGGCATTACCATTCTCGCTAAAAATACCGCCATCGAATATGAAGGCTACCACATTAACATCGTAGATACCCCGGGACACGCCGATTTTGGTGGCGAAGTGGAACGTGTATTGGGCATGGTTGACTGCGTCGTACTGTTGGTTGACGCACAAGAAGGCCCTATGCCGCAAACCCGTTTCGTGACCAAAAAAGCCTTGGCTTTGGGTCTGAAACCTATCGTTGTCATCAACAAAATCGACAAACCGTCTGCCCGTCCAAGCTGGGTTATCGACCAAACATTCGAATTGTTCGACAACTTGGGCGCAACTGACGAACAATTGGACTTCCCTATCGTCTATGCTTCCGGCCTGTCCGGCTTTGCCAAATTGGATGAAAACGACGAGAGCAGCGACATGCGTCCTCTGTTCGAGACCATTTTGAAACACACGCCTCCTCCAAGCGGCAGCGCAGACGAAACGCTGCAACTCCAAATTTCCCAACTGGACTACGACAACTACACCGGCCGCCTCGGTATCGGCCGCATCCTGAACGGCCGCATCAAACCCGGCCAAGTCGTTGCCGTGATGAATCATGAAGAACAAGTTGCCCAAGGCCGTATCAACCAACTGTTGGGTTTCCAAGGCTTGGAACGCGTACCTTTGGAAGAAGCTGAAGCCGGCGACATCGTGATTATTTCCGGTATCGAAGACATCGGTATCGGCGTAACCATTACCGACAAAGACAATCCTAAAGGCTTGCCTATGTTGAGCGTGGACGAGCCGACCCTGACCATGGACTTTATGGTCAATACTTCTCCTTTGGCCGGTACTGAAGGCAAATTCGTGACTTCCCGCCAAATCCGCGACCGCCTGCAAAAAGAATTGCTGACCAACGTTGCCCTGCGTGTTGAAGATACTGCCGACGCTGATGTATTCCGCGTTTCCGGCCGTGGCGAATTGCACCTGACCATTTTGTTGGAAAACATGCGCCGCGAAGGCTTTGAATTGGCAGTCGGCAAACCGCGCGTGGTATTCCGTGAAATTGACGGTCAAAAATGCGAGCCTTACGAAAACCTGACTGTGGATGTGCCGGATGAAAACCAAGGTGCCGTTATGGAAGAGCTTGGCCGTCGCCGTGGCGAATTGACCAATATGGAAAGCGACGGCAATGGCCGTACCCGCCTGGAGTACCACATTCCTGCCCGCGGCCTGATCGGTTTCCAAGGCGAGTTCCTGACTTTGACCCGCGGTACCGGCTTGATGAGCCACGTTTTTGACGACTACGCACCGGTTAAACCCGATATGCCCGGCCGTCACAACGGCGTACTGGTTTCTCAAGAGCAAGGTGAAGCTGTTGCTTATGCCCTGTGGAACTTGGAAGACCGCGGCCGTATGTTCGTTTCTCCAAACGACAAAGTCTACGAAGGCATGATTATCGGTATTCACAGTCGCGACAACGACTTAGTGGTAAACCCTCTGAAAGGTAAAAAACTGACCAACGTCCGTGCCAGCGGTACAGATGAAGCCGTGCGCCTGACTACGCCTATCAAATTGACTTTGGAAGGCGCAGTTGAGTTCATCGACGATGACGAACTGGTTGAAATCACGCCACAATCCATCCGCCTGCGTAAACGCTACCTGAGCGAATTGGAACGTCGCCGTCATTTCAAAAAACTAGACTAATTCTGTTTGATTGACGCATTTTAAAATTAAGGCCGTCTGAAAAGTGTTTTAGAAATCCTAGATTTCATTTTTACGCTTTCAGACGGCCTTTTATCATCCGTTCAAATAAAGTAAATCGGCATTTCTTCCGCTTTTACTGCCGCTTCATCAGCGCGATCATTTTTACGATATTGCCCCGGCGGTATCCCATATTGCTTTTTAAATGCCTTGCCAAAATGCGTTTCTGATTGAAAACCGACCGATAGTGCAACCGATAAAACCGAATCCGCCGTCTGTTTCAACAATAATGCTCCCTGTTGCAAGCGAATACTGTTAACAAAGGCGTGCGGGCTTGTGCCCGTCTGCTGCTTAAATACCCGCATTAACTGGGCGCGAGACAAGTTGGCAATTGCGGTCATTTTCTCGATATTCCATTCCTCTTCCGGCTTATCCACTACTGCCTGAAGCAGATTCCGCAGGCGTTTGTCCTGCCAACCATTCAACAAACCGCTTAATTGCGCTTCCCCATTTTTCTCCAGGCTGGCTCGAAGTAGAAATACCAACAACACCGAAGCCAATGCGTTCACAACCGCTACCGAACCGGACAAGGCTTGACCGCTCTCATACTGCAACAATGCCACCAAATACTGCAAAGAAGGATGGTTGATATTCAGCAAAACCGTGTCAGGCAGCCCCGCCATAATATCCGCCTGCGCTTCATATTCAAACCGTGCACAGAAAAGATGCAAAGCCGCATCGCCTCCTGCATGACTTCGCTTGACTTTAAATGCGCCTTTTTCACTCGTCAGCACATTAACACCAAGATTTTCACAACTGCTGTCACTGCTCAAAGTATGCCCTACGCTGCGCGGAAAAAAAATGATATCCCCCGCACTCAGCAGCCTTGCCTCTTGCTCCCCATCAATTCGGATATAACCCGAACCGGCAGTTACGATATGCACCAAACCATGCGCACGCTTTGGTTCATGCCGCACATACCACTCCCCCCGAAACAGACATTGAACATCCACGCTGCCTTTTACCTGCGCCAATTCGACCAGCCTATCCAAAATATCCATAGTGTTTTTTACCAATAAATGAGATGTTTTGACGATTTAAATCTTCAAATTATTGCAATAATACACACACCAAACACAAACGGATAGGATTTTTTATCTTATCCACTCACATTAAGAAAGGACATATCATGTTTAAAGACTGGCCTGAACATACCGCCTTGGTAAAAAAAGCATTCGGCGAACTGGGTAAAAACCATCCTAAAATGCTGCAAGCCTACGGCGCACTGGATCAAGCAGCCGCTGCCGAAGCACTGGATGCCAAAACTCGCGAACTGATCGCCATCGCCGTTGCCATTACCACACGTTGCGAAAGCTGCATCAGCGTGCATGCCGCCGCTGCAGCCAAGGCAGGTGCAACCGAAAGCGAAATCGCCGGCGCATTGGCCACCGCTATCGCACTGAACGCAGGTGCCGCTTATACATACGCTTTGCGCGCTTTGGAAGCAGTAGAAACCCAACGCTAATCGGTTTGTAAAATCAGGCCTTCTGAAAGACGACTCCCCTTTCAGACGGCCTGATGAAATGCTAAACTGATAAAGTTATCATATTGTTTTCTGTCTGATAGGAGATTGAACCATGAAGAAACTGCTGACCGCCGTACTTTTTGCCGCCGCTATTGCCACTCCTTTGGCCGCTTCCGCAGCCTCTATGCCTAAGGTTGAAAAAAGCGCGGCACAGCCTGCAAAAGCAAAAGGGGTTTGGATTGATGTCCGCTCTGCCGAAGAATTCAAAGAAGGTCATTTGCAAGGTGCACTCAATATTCCGCACGACCAAATCGTTGACCGCATCAAATCCGTGAGCCCGGATAAAAACGCACCGGTCAACCTCTACTGCCGCAGCGGCCGCCGAGCAGAAGCTGCGCTGACTGAGCTGAAAAAAGCCGGCTACACCAACGTAACCAACCATGGCGGTTATGAAGATTTGGTGAAAAAAGGTTTGAAATAAATCTAGTTGATTTTAAAAAGGCCGTCTGAGACTTTTCAGACGGCCTTTATTGCCATTACAGACAGCAACTTCCAAATCTCAAACGTTTGCTGAGACCGGTTTCGTGAATTAATTGTTTGATAACCAAAATATTGGTGTTATCGGCCAACGCGCGAATGCTGTGCGCCTCCATCGGCTCAAGACGGATAACTTGCAAGCCTTCGGTCTGCAAAACTTCGTCCACCGTTTTGATTTCGGCTTTGCCGTTTAAAACCAAAAGCAAAATAATCGCATCCGCCTCATATGCCGGAATTTCATTATTCTTCTGCAGTGAAAGCTGAACAATCTCTTGATTGCCGTCTGAAGCAATCACGCCGCCCAATAAAGCTTTGGGGTCTAATTCATAATGTTTCATTATTATCCTTTCCGCCCAAACGTTGCCGATTCATGGACAATCGCTCAAGCAAACCAGTACAATACGGCCCATCTTACCGATAGACACAATATTGTCACATGAACATATTAATCTCAAACGACGATGGTTATCTTGCGCCCGGTTTGGCTGTTTTGGCAAGAGTATGTGCAGAATTTGCCAA
The DNA here is from genome assembly GCF_001814095.1 of Neisseria sp. HMSC068C12. NCBI lineage: Bacteria > Pseudomonadati > Pseudomonadota > Betaproteobacteria > Neisseriales > Neisseriaceae > Neisseria > Neisseria sp. HMSC068C12. Next base: position 95,851 of record NZ_KV814829.1, read on the forward strand.
TGTCAGGGTGGTTGCGCCCGAACGCGATCGCAGCGGCGTCAGCAATTCCCTGACTTTAGACCGTCCTTTACAACTGAAACAGGCGGAAAACGGGTTTTACTATGTGAATGGCACCCCTACCGACTGCATTCATGTCGGCCAACACGCCCTTGCCGATTTCAAACCCGACTTAGTTTTGTCCGGCATCAACAACGGCGCAAACATGGGCGACGATACGCTTTATTCCGGTACGGTTGCCGCTGCGACGGAAGCCTACCTGATGGGCATACCCGCCATTGCTTTCTCCCTCGCCGACTCCAGCGCCCGTTATTGGGAAACCGCGGAAAAAGCCGCTTGGATACTGCTTTCCTACTTTCTCAAACGCCCTATTTCCGAACCCATCTTATGGAACATCAATATCCCTGCCGTCGCACCTGAGGATATCCAAGGCATAAAAATTACACGGCTCGGCCGCCGTCATCATGAACAAAGCATTGTTCCCATGTATAATCCACGTGGCGAACAAATTTATTGGATTGGGCCGGTCGGCGATGTTTCCGACAGCGAAGAAGGTACCGACTTTAGCGAATGCGCATCCGGCTTCATCACGATTACCCCCCTGCAAGTCGATTTGACTGCCTACGGACAAATGGAGCAAACCGCTTCCTTTTGGTCAGAAATCCCTGCGCCTTAACAGTCCCTAACAGCCGAACACTTGAGAAACAAGCATATTTTTATTATGATATGCCCCGACGAGAACAATTACCCGAATACGAAAGTCATTAACATGTTGAAAAAAAGTGTATCTTATGCCGGATCGGCAGCTTTGGTTTTATTACTTGCAGCCTGTGCCAGCCAACAACCGGCTCCTGTAGTCGTCGGCACACAAAGCGGTGGTTCAACAACAAGCTCTACCGCTGACAATCCTTACGGTGCAGCGCCTTACAATACCAACACCAGCCCAGCGGCAGATGCTCCATACACTCCGCCGGTAAGTACACCTGCTCCAACGTACAACAGCGGCAGCACCGGCACTTACACGCCTTCTTATGCGCCTGTTGATATTAATGCAGCGACACATACCGTTGTTCGTGGTGATACCGTTTACAACATCTCCAAACGCTACAACATTACCCAAGACAATCTGCGTGCATGGAATAACTTGGCCGACAACACCATCAGCATTGGTCAAACCCTCCGTGTGAAACCTGAAGGCTACGTTGCACCTGCAGCTTCTGCAAGCAAACCTTCTACTCCAACAACTACAACTACTGCTCCGACTCCAAGCACGCCTGCCAATACACCGACCGTATCTACCGGCAGCAGCCGCAACGTCAGCGGCATCACATGGCAGCGTCCGACTACCGGTAACGTTATCGCCAACTTCGGCGGCAGCAACAAAGGTGTGGATATCGCCGGTACGCAAGGCCAGCCTGTTGTTGCAGCGGCAGACGGTAAAGTCGTTTACGCAGGCTCAGGCTTGCGCGGTTACGGCAACTTGGTCATCATCCAACACAACTCCTCATTCTTGAGCGCATACGGTCACAACCAACGCCTGCTGGTTAATGAAAACCAAACCGTGAAACGCGGTCAAACCATTGCGCACATGGGTAATACCGATGCATCCCGCACTCAGTTGCACTTTGAAATCCGTCAAAACGGCAAACCAGTCAATCCGGCAAATTATGTTGCCTTCTAAGCTGATTCAAGCAACCTAATTTCAATTCAATCCCTGCCTAAATATCATTTAGGTAGGGATTGTTTGTACCGGTTTCCCATGAAATTTCATCTTCCTCTTCTTTATACCCTGCTATTGGGCGGTTGCGCCGCGTTTTTGCCATCATTGGACGAACGCACCCAAAGCAGTTATCTTGACATCCCTTCAACGCCGCGACTGGACAGCGCCTTAGGTATTCCTTCTACCCCCTCCAAGGCCGATATTTCCCATATCTATCTGCTGAACGATGCCCATGAAGCCTTTGTTGCCCGAGCAGCCTTAATTGAAGCCGCCGACCATACTCTTGATTTGCAGTACTATATCTGGCACAACGACATCTCCGGCAAGCTTTTGTTCAACCTGATTCATCGCGCGGCCGAACGCGGCGTCCGTGTGCGTTTGCTTCTGGACGACAACAACACCAACGGCATGGATGATCTCCTGCTGGCACTCGACAATCATCCCAATATCGAAGTCCGTCTGTTTAATCCCTTCATTTTCAGAAAATGGCGTGCGCTCGGCTACGTTGCCGACTTTCCGCGACTTAACCGCCGAATGCACAACAAATCCTTTACCGCCGACAACCGTGCCACCATTTTGGGCGGACGCAATATCGGCGACGAATATTTTAAGGTTAACGACGATACCATCTTTGCCGACCTCGATATCCTCGCAACAGGACGCGTAGTAACAGAAGTGTCCCAAGACTTCGACCGCTACTGGGCAAGCCATTCCGCCTACAATGCAAGTAGCATAATCAAACGGGGAAACCTGCAAAAAGGACTAGCCGAACTTAATTACACCGACCAAGATAAAAACCAAACGCTCATCCGCTACCGTCAAAGCATTGAACACTCCAACCTCTATCAAAAAATACAGAGCAACCTTATGGAGTGGCAAAGTGTCAGCACACGCCTGATCAGCGATGACCCGGCCAAAGGCTTAGACCGTGACCGGCATAAACCGCCTATTTCCGAACGCCTACAAGACGCCCTCAAGCAACCTGAAAAAAGCGTTTACCTTGTCTCACCCTATTTTGTGCCCACAAAATCGGGCGTTAAAGCCATAGAAAAGCTGATTCACAACGGCGTGGACGTTACCGTTTTGACCAATTCGCTCCAAGCAACCGACGTTGCCGCCGTCCATTCCGGCTACGTCAAATACCGCAAGCCCTTGCTTAAAGCTGGGGTCAAACTCTATGAGCTCCAGCCCAACCACGCCGTTCCGACCTCCAAAGACCGCGGCTTGACCGGTAGCTCCGCCACCAGCTTGCACGCCAAAACATTCATCGTGGACGAGAAACGCATTTTCATCGGCTCATTCAACCTCGACCCACGTTCCGCACGCCTCAATACCGAAATGGGTGTCGTCATCGAAAGTCCCCAAATCGCAGGCCAAATGCAGCGCACCCTCGTTACGACCACCCCAAACTACGCCTATCAGGTAACGCTTGGCAATTACAATAAACTATACTGGTATGACCCAAGTGAAAAACGAACTTACGCACAAGAACCAGAAGCCAAATTCTGGAAACGGGTTACTTCAAAAATCCTGTCCATCCTGCCCATAGAAGGATTATTATAGAGACCGTCTGAAAACATAAATCATGCGACCGGAGAAATTCACCATGTCTCGACTCATCTGCAAAACCCTATTTGTTTGTACCACCAGCCTATTGTTGGCCTCCTGCGGCACCACCAGCAAACACAAATCCCACAAGCCGCAAATAACCGCCAGAAAAGTCCAACCTGTCCGCATTTCCCATATTGACCGCACACAAGGTTCGCAGGAATTGATGCTTCACAGCATGGGCCTGATCGGCACGCCCTACAAATGGGGCGGCAGTACCACAGCCACAGGCTTTGACTGCAGCGGCATGATCCAATTCGTCTATAAAAACGCCCTCAATGTCAATCTGCCACGCACCGCACGCGATATGGCCGCAGCCAGCCGTAAAATTTCCGATGACAAATTAAAAGCCGGCGATCTTGTCTTTTTCAATACCGGCGGCGCACACAAATATTCCCATGTCGGCCTCTACATCGGCAACGGCGAATTCATCCACGCCCCCAGCAGCGGCAAAACCATCAAAACCGAAAAACTTTCCACCCCGTTCTACGCCAAAAACTATTTGGGCGCACATACCTTTTTTACTGAATAAATCAAGGCCGTCTGAAAGGTATCGCCACATCATCGATACCTTTCAATCTATTGCTGATGAGTCAAGCTTGATTACAAGATAAGCCCTGCAAAAATTTACCCATAACAAAACACCATCAAGGAAATATCATGCACACAGAATCCGTTCTAACCCTCCTCAAAACCCTGCAAAACCAAATCTGCGCCGCGCTGGAGCAAGAAGATGGCGAAGCCAAATTTGTGCATGAAGCGTGGACGGGGAAACTGGGTATCGGCGAAACCCGCGTATTGAAAAACGGCGCAGTATTCGAGCAGGCCGGTGTAAATTTTTCGCATGTAAAGGGAACCAAAATGCCGGCTTCTGCCACTGCCCATCGTCCTGAATTGGCAGGCGCGGCGTTTGAAGCCATGGGCGTGTCGCTGGTCATTCATCCGAAAAATCCTTATGTCCCGACCAGCCATGCCAATGTGCGCTTTTTTATTGCCTATCCTGAAAATGCCGAGCCGGTTTGGTGGTTTGGCGGCGGCTTTGATTTGACGCCGTTTTATCCTTTTGAAGAAGATATCGTGCATTGGCACACAGTGGTGCGAGACGTATGCACGCCATTTGGCGAATCGGTTTATTCTGAATTCAAACAATGGTGTGACGAATATTTCTACTTGAAACACCGTAACGAAACACGCGGCGTGGGCGGCCTGTTTTTTGACGATTTAAACCGTTGGGATTTCGATACCTGCCTGAATTTTATCAAGGCGGTTGGGGAAGGCTATATCGCAGCGTATCTGCCGATTGTGGCCAAACGTAAAAACACGCCTTATGGAGAACGTGAACGAGATTTCCAACTCTACCGTCGCGGACGCTATGTCGAGTTTAACTTGGTTTGGGACAGAGGCACGCTGTTCGGCCTGCAAAGCGGCGGCCGTACGGAAAGCATTTTGATGTCCATGCCGCCTTTGGTACGCTTCGAGTATCAATATGTGCCGGAAGAAGGTTCACCCGAAGCACGCCTCAATCAATTCCTTATACCGCGCAACTGGCTGGAAGAAGCCGGCAGATAGTTTTACCTATAAGAGGCCGTCTGAAAAGCGATTCTCACTGGTTGAGACTACCTTTTCAGACGGCCTTTGCTTCAATTGCTTTGAATTTGCATACCTTTGCCTATCATGCTGTTTCATCTCTATAGAGTTTTTGAGACAATGCGCCCATATAAAAATCACCTCACAAACCACACTAAAAAGGAATAATCGGTGAAACGCATTTTCTTATTTATCGCAACCAATATCGCAGTTCTGGTTGTCATCCGTATTATTTTGGCCATCTTGGGCATCAACAGTACCGACCAAGTCGGCAGCCTGTTGGCTTATTCCGCAGTCGTCGGCTTCAGCGGCTCGATTGTCTCTTTGCTGATGTCGAAAACCATTGCCAAACATTCGGTCGGCGCCGTCGTCATCGACCAGCCCCAAAGCGAAGAAGAAGCTTGGCTGTTGGCAACTGTTGAAGCGCAAGCCCGCCAATGGAATCTGAAAACGCCCGAAGTAGCCATTTACGACTCCCCAGAGCCTAATGCCTTTGCAACCGGCGCGACCAAAAACAGCTCGCTCATCGCTGTCAGCACCGGCCTGCTCGACCACATGACCCGCGATGAAGTCGAAGCCGTTTTGGCGCATGAAATGGCACACGTCGGCAACGGCGATATGGTAACGCTGACACTGATTCAAGGTATTGTGAATACTTTTGTTGTCTTCTTGGCGCGTATTGTTTCCAGCATGGTGGCGCGCAACAATGACGGCAGTACGTCGCAAGGTACATATTTCATGGTCAGCATGGTATTGCAGATCGTATTCGGCTTCCTCGCCAGCATCATTGTGATGTGGTTCAGCCGCCAACGCGAATACCGCGCCGATGCGGGCGCTGCAAAACTGGTGGGCGCGCCGAAAATGATTGCCGCCCTGCAACGCTTAAAAGGCAGCACCAGCGATCTGCCGCAAACCATGACCGCAATGGGCATTGCCAGCGAAGCCAAAGATTCTTGGTTCAGCACCCATCCTTCTTTGGACAACCGCATCAACCGTTTGAAAAACCGCTAATCGAAAACATCAAGGCCGTCTGAAACATCAATTTCAGACGGCCTTTTTTTATTTCTTCATCAAAGCCCGTTTGATGATAATCATCCAGTCTTTCTTATCCAACAGCGGCCGCTGGTTAAACACGTCATATTTGCAACCGTCCAGTTTCTGCAAAATCAACTGGCCGCCGACAATAATCATGCGCAACTCAAAACCGATTCGTCCTTTGAGGGTTTTGCCCAACGGCGAACCGGCCTTCAGTATTTGAAAGGCACGTTGACACTCGTGTGCCATCAGTCGTTGAAAAGCAAAGTCGGCTTTGCCGGCCGCAATCTGTTCTTCGCTGACTTTGAACTTCTGCAAATCTTCCTGAGGGATGTACACGCGCCCTTTCTGCCAATCTGCCGCCACGTCCTGCCAGAAATTAATCAGCTGCAAGGCAGTGCAAATGCCGTCGCTTTGCGCTATGCTCACTTCATCGGTTTGCCCGTACAAATGCAACATAATGCGCCCCACCGGATTGGCGGACAAACGGCAATAGGCAATCAATTCGCCAAAATTTTCATAACGGTTTTTGACCACATCCTGACTGAACGCCGCCAACAAATCGTAAAACAGCTGCAACGGTAATTGAAACGGCTCAATCGCTTCGTTGTACAAACGCTGCATCAAAGCTGTTTGCGATTTCCCACCTTGTGTAATGCGGTCTAACTCTGCCTTCAGTTCGTCCAGTTGGCGCAGGCGTTCGACTGCTTCGGCATTGCCTTCGTCGGCAATATCGTCCGCCGTCCGCGCAAAAGCGTAAACGGCGTGAACCGGCTTGCGCAAACGGCGCGGCAGCACAATAGAGCCGACTGGGAAGTTTTCGTAATGATTGACTGACATGGGGAAATCCGAAAATTTAAAATAAAGTGTTTTTGCTGACAGGCCGTCTGAAATTCAGACGGCCTTACGTTTGGCCGCAAAGAAATCCTGCAATACGCTTTGGCATTCTTCTGCCAATATGCCGCCCAAAATTGCGGTATGCTTGTTCAGACGTTTGTCGGCAAACAAATCGACCACGCTGCCTGCCGCACCGGTTTTAGCTTCAGCCGCACCATAAATCACACGCCCGACCCGCGCCTGTATCAAGGCAGATGCGCACATGGAGCAAGGCTCTAAGGTAATGTACACGTCGCAGTCTTCCAAACGGTAGTTTTGCAAGGTCTTACCTGCGGCGGCAAGCGCGTTGATTTCGGCATGATGGCTGACATTGTGGTCGCCAATGCAGGTATTGTGTGTCGCTGCGATTGCCTCGCCTTGATATACGATGACCGCGCCAACCGGCACTTCGCCCAATACCGCCGATTGTTTGGCCTGTTCTATCGCCAACCGCATAAAGGTTTCCATATCGCTTTGCGAAGGGAAAACGGCAACAGGCGGATGTTTTTTCAAATCCTCGCACAGCTCCGTCTTTCTCTCCTCGGAAATACGCCGGGCATCCACACCTGAAACCAACGCAGCCAGTTGCCATAAGGTGCTTTTGGTTACGGTCAAACCCGACGCTTTCAGCAATAGAAATGCGTGGACTGCGCCGATTTCCTGTAAATCTTCCAGCGTACAAATACCCAATTCTTTTAGCGCGGTCAATGCTTTAGGGGCAAGTGGTGGCGTAGTCAGCATGGATTATTCCTGAAAATGCTGACGCGCCAAGGCTAAGGCCGTTTGAACATAATCGCTGTCTGCGTAAGGATCTAACGTGTGCGCCAAAGGAATTTTCCGCAACCAGGTCAACTGGCGTTTGGCAAGCTGGCGCGTGGCGATAATGCCTTTTTCGACAAAGGTGTCATAATCGGTTTCGCCTTCGAGATAATCCCAAGCCTGACGGTAGCCCACGCAGCGCATAGACGGCATATCGGCATGCAGTTGCGGATAATCGCGGCGTAAGGCGTGTATTTCATCTAGGAAACCGTGCTCCAGCATACTTAAAAAGCGTTTTTCGATTTGCTGGTGTAACAAATGGCGGTCTTCGGGGATAAGGGCAACCGTGCATAAATCCAATAAAGACGCAGCCTGCTTCTGCTCTGTGAAATGTTCGCTCAAAGGCCTGCCGGTCAGAAGATAGACTTCCAAAGCGCGCTCAATACGCTGGCTGTCATTGGCTTTCAGACGGCCTGCCGTTATCGGGTCAACTTCCTGCAAACGGCGATACAGGCCTGCCAAACCGTGTTCTTTTTTTTCCGCCTGAAGCTGTGCGCGCACCGCCGCATCCGCGCCGGGCAAATCGTTCAAACCTTCCGTCAGCGCATGGAAATACATCATCGTGCCGCCGACAATCAGCGGATAGCGACCGCGCGCATGTATTTCGTTCACCAAGCGCACGCAGTCGCCGACAAAATCCGCCGCGCTGTAACTTTCCAGCGGCGAGATAATATCAATCAAATGATGCGGTACGGCAACAAGCTCTTCGGCAGTCGGCTTGGCCGTACCGATGTCCATGCCGCAATACACCAGCGCGGAATCCAAACTGATGATTTCTACCGGCAACGATCGGGCAATATTTAAGGCCAGTGCGGTTTTACCGCCGGCGGTCGGGCCGAGTACGGCGAAGGCTTTGGGCGCGTTCATAAGAAAACGGAAAAATTAAAAATGCGATTATAGCAAACCCGGGCAAACCATATTTCAGGCCGTCTGAAACATTTGCTCTACATTATCAAAAGCGTTACACTTGCTGCGCCGTTTCAGACGGCCTTTTATATTGATTTCAAACCTGCTGCTGCCGTCATTGCGCCGGCAGTCAAGCCGTCAGCGACACTGCGTCGCTGTAAACACGAAAGAACACACTATGACCGTATCTCCCGTAGCCTTGCGCCGTCAAACCGAGCGCAAGCCGCATCCGACTGCGCGTTATTGGAAAAAATGCGATGTCGAGGCTTTATTCGGACTGCCTTTCCTCGACCTCGTTTTCCAAGCCGCCGAAATCCACCGCCAAAACTTCAACCCGCGCGAAATCCAGCTTTCCACCCTGCTCTCCATCAAAACCGGCGGCTGCCCCGAAGACTGCGCCTACTGCCCGCAATCGGCACACCACAACACCAATCTGGGCAAAGAGCAAATGATGGATGTGGACGAAATCGTCGAAAAAGCCAAAATTGCCCAATCTCGCGGCGCCAGCCGTTTCTGCATGGGCGCGGCATGGCGCGGCCCCAAACCCAAAGACGTGGCTGTCGTTTCCGAAATCATCAGCGCGGTGAAAGGCTTGGGCATGGAAGTGTGCGGCACCTTCGGCATGCTCGAAGACGGCATGGCTGAAGACTTCAAAAAAGCCGGTCTGGACTACTACAACCACAACCTCGACACCGACCCTGAACGCTACAACGACATCATCCACACCCGCAAACACGAAGACCGCATGGATACTTTGGGCAAAGTCCGCAATGCCGGTTTGAAAGTCTGCTGCGGCGGCATCGTCGGCATGAACGAAACCCGCGCCGAACGCGCAGGCCTGATTGCCAGCCTTGCCAACCTCGACCCGCAACCCGAAAGCGTGCCGATCAACCAGTTGGTCAAAGTGGAAGGCACGCCGCTGGCCGATGCCGAAGATTTGGACTGGACAGAATTTGTCCGCACCATCGCTGTGGCGCGCATTACCATGCCCGAGAGCTACGTCCGCCTGTCCGCAGGCCGCAGCAATATGCCGGAATCCATGCAGGCCATGTGTTTCATGGCTGGCGCAAACTCGATTTTCTACGGCGACAAGCTGCTGACTACGGGCAATCCGGACGAAGACGGCGACCGCCTGCTAATGGAAAAATTGAATTTGTATCCGCTGCGCTTTGAATTGGAAGAAGAATACAAAGCCGCGCAGGAAACACCCAAAATCAAAGTCGACTATTAACCGCCATCATAATGCCGTCTGAAAGGACAGGCTTTCAGACGGCATACGGCACTCCGGCACGCGGCGCAACATCAGGCGCGGCGCGTGCCGCCCCGTCCGAAGCCTGATAAACAAACCAATAAGGAAATACGATGAAACACATACTCCCCCTGATTGCCGCATCCGCACTCTGCATTTCAACCGCTTCGGCACATCCTACCGGCGAACCGTCCACCCAAAACGAAACCGCTATGACCACGCATACCCTCACCTCAAAATACAGCTTTGACGAAACCGTCAGCCGCCTTGAAACCGCCATAAAAAGCAAAGGAATGGACATTTTTGCCGTCATTGACCATCAGGAAGCCGCCCGCCGAAACGGCTTAACGATGCAGCCGGCAAAAGTCATCGTCTTCGGCACGCCCAAAGCCGGCACGCCGCTGATGGTCAAAGACCCCGCCTTCGCCCTGCAACTGCCCCTGCGCGTCCTCGTTACCGAAACGGACGGCAAAGTACGCGCCGCCTATACCGATACGCGCGCCCTCATCGCCGGCAGCCGCATCGGTTTTGACGAAGTGGCAAACACTTTGGCAAACGCCGAAAAACTGATACAAAAAACCGTAGGCGAATAAGCCCGTCGCCGACATAAAAGGCCGTCTAAAACTTTTTCAGACGGCCTTTTATCGTTATTCAGCATCAAAACCTTCAATCTTCCGTATCCATTCTTCCTTTTCCGCCTCGCTCAAAAACGAAGCGCGGAACGAATTGGCGCACAAGGTTTTGATTTCTTCCGCACTCAAATCCAAAGCCTCGGCAAGCGCTTCAAAATTGCGGTTCATATAGCCGCCGAAATATGCCGGATCATCGGAATTGACGGTTACCAAGACGCCGCGTTGCAACATACGGCGCAAATTGTGTTTCGCCATTTCAGGGAACACTTTTAATTTCAAATTGCTCAACGGGCAAACGGTCAACGGCATTTGTTCTTTAATCAAACGCGCCATCAAGGCCTCATCTTCTTCCGCCCGTACGCCATGATCGATACGGCGGATATGCAGCAAGTCCAAAGCCTCATAAACATATTCCGGCGGGCCTTCTTCTCCGGCATGTGCCACCGTCAACAAACCCTCCGCCCGCGCCTGCGCAAACACGCGCTCGAACTTGGACGGCGGATGCCCCTGCTCGCTCGAATCCAAGCCTACGCCAATGATGTGTTCCTTATAAGGCAAAGCCTGATTTAAGGTTTCAAATGCGCTTTCTTCCGACAAATGACGCAGGAAACACATAATCAAACGCGTGCTTATTCCCCATTGCTGTCCGGCTTCATGACAGGCGCGGACAATGCCGTTAATCACGGTTTCAAACGCCACACCCCGCGCAATATGGGTTTGCGGATCGAAAAATATTTCCGTATGCACGACATTGTCTTCACGGCAACGCTCAAGATACGCGCGGGTCAAATCGTAAAAATCCGCCTCGTGCAACAATACGCCGGCACCGGCATAATAAATATCCAAAAACGACTGCAGATTGTGAAAATCATAAGCCTGCCGTACCGCATCGACATTTTCATAAGGAATTGCTATATGGTTGCGCTTGGCGATTTCAAACATCAGCCCCGGCTCAAACGTCCCTTCGATATGAACGTGCAACTCGGCTTTGGGCAGGGCTTGGATAAATTGTTTGATATTCATATTTTCTCTGATTTTCTGTTTATATTTAATATTGAAGGCCGTCTGAAACTTTCAGACGGCCTTTGACCATTTATCTGTTAAAAACCATTTTCCATCATGATTTCGCCGGGGATGCGGTTGCGGTGCATAGCGTAGCCCAAATCCATCAAGGCTTGGAAAGTGTCTTTGACCATTGCCGGATTGCCACAGACCATAAAGCGCGTATCGGCCTTGGTGAACTTGAAGCCGACTTTTTCTTCCAAGCCGCCATTCTTCAGCAATTCGGGAATCCGTTTGCCACTCAATGCGCCTTCCGTTTCCTCACGCGTGGTGACCGGAACAAAAGTGAATTTATGGAAATATTCTTCAATCAGCGGATGCTCTTTCAAATCGGCAAGGCGCTGGTTGAAAATCAACTCGTCGGCGTAAGAGACGGAATGCGCCAAAACCAAACGGTCGAAACGCTGCCAAATTTCAGGCTGCTCAATAATAGAGAGGAAAGGCGCAATGCCTGAACCCGTGCAGAGCATAACCAAATCTTTGCCGTCGGGGAAACGCTCGGGCAAGAGGAAACCGGTAGCCGTTTTATCCAGCAAAATAGTATCGCCCTCTTTCATCGCAGCAAAACGCGCCGACATCGGGCCGCCTTCGATTAATACTGCGAAATACTCAAGCGTATCGGCGTATTCGGCAGACACGACAGAATACGCGCGCCAAATAAAGCCCTCGCCGTCACGGAAACCAAGGCGCGAAAACTGCCCTGCCGAAAAACGGTAGGACTCAGGGCGGCTGATGGCAAAAGTCATCAGCTTGGGCGTATAGTGTTTGATCCACAAGACTTTTTCTTCTGTAAACTTGGCTTCTGGAGAAGCTGCCATAATAGGTTTCCTTGATATTCGGTATCAGTTTCAAATAGGGCTTATTATAAAGATTCAAAAGGCCGTCTGAAATATTTATTTTCAGACGGCCTTTAAGATTATTCACGGCGCAAACGGATATTGATGCCTTTTTGTTCCAAAATCAAATCGTTACCATCAAAACGATAGTTCCACACGCTTTGTTTACGCAAAAACGCATCTTCCAGCTTCATGTCTTCACACAGCATCATACTTACCGCAATATGGCCAAAATCAATTTTGCCCGCTCCGATTACATTCGCTTGAAACATCATACCGTTGCAACCCATATTGCCATAAGCCTTAGGCATTTTGCTGAAATCCAAATAGGCGTTTTTATCTGCCAATTCTTTTTCAGTGAATTTATTGAAAGCGACAACACGCCATTTGGCGGCTAAAGTAGGTTGCGCAGCTTGTTGAGTTTGTACCTGCACTTTAGAGGCTTGTTCAGGCTTAGATGCTGAAGGAGATGTACAAGCTGCCAAAACTACCATACTTATCAATGCGCCGAATAATGTTTTCATATCTATTCCTTATGTATTACTAAAGGCCGTCTGAAAAACCATTTACCTTCAGACGGTCTTTCAATTGGTAAGGTATTAGAGACATAGATAATTTAACCATTTTTTTATTTCCAATACTCCTCAGAACTCGAGTCTGAGTGCGTTCCATGCCAAATGTTATCAACTTCATGAGCGTAAAATGGATCGTTTTGTCTCATTTCTTTTTCAAAAAATTCGTCATGAAATTCCGCAAATGGATCATTACCTTGAATCTTGGAATTCCAACCACCAATAGGCATATCAACAGGCCGCCATTTGCCATTGGTTTGTCTCATGTTTGTTTTAACTGCAGCAGAAAAATACTTACGTGCGTGTTTAGATTCGGTGTAATAGTCTACAATGGTAACAAAAACGAGTGATTGGAGTAATCCAATTATCCAAAAACCCTCAACAAAAAGATTTAATGTCGCTTCGCCTGTACTGAAGTACATTACCGTAGGCGTAGAGATGGAGAATGCCGCTACAAATAAGGTAACAAGCCTAAAAAGTTTTTTAGATTTTGTTTTCAATTTGCACTCCATAATGATTGGTAACATTTCAGCTACCAATAAGCCTTATTTACAAAGTCGTATCCAATGCTTTGGAAATATCATTCCAAATATCATCCACATCTTCGATACCGACAGAGAAACGCAGCAGGCCGACTTTGATGCCCATTTCCATTTTCACATCATGCGGCACGCCGCTGTGGGATTGGGAATAGCAATGGTTAACCAGACTTTCCACGCCGCCGAGGCTGGAAGCCATTTTGACCAGTTTCATGTTTTTAATCACGCTATTGGCTGCTTCACGCGTGTCGTTTTTGAGGTAAACCGTAACCACGCCGCCGATGCCTTTGGGCATTTGTGCTTGGGCGAGTTCGTAATGTTCGTGCGACGGCAGGCCGGGATAGAACACTTTTTCAATGGCAGGATGGGCTTCCAAACGGCGCGCGATTTCGAGTGCGTTTTGGCAATGGGCATTCATGCGCAAGGCCAACGTTTTAATACCGCGCAACACCAGCCAGCAGTCCATCGGGCCTGCAATCGCACCGGTATGCACCATCATGTCGTGCAAAGGCTGAGCCAGCTCTTTGGTTTTGGCAACGACTACGCCCATCAATACGTCGGAATGGCCGCACAAATATTTGGTAGCGGAATGGAACACAAAATCGCAACCCATATCCAACGGCTGTTGAAGATACGGCGTGGCAAAGGTGTTGTCGATGCCGACCAGCGCACCGGCTGCTTTGGCTTTCGCTGCAAGGGCTTTGATGTCCACCAAGCGCAAAAGCGGATTGGACGGCGTTTCCAGCCAAACCAATTTGACAATGTGCGCTTTGAGCAGCTCGTCCAGATTATCCGGATTGCCCAAATCGGCAAAAACAACGTTCACACCCCATTTTTGATAAACATCGACCAATAAATCATAAGCGCCGCCGTAAATATCGGCGACAGCGACAATCGTATCGCCCGGACGCAGGAATGTGCGCCACACGGCATCAATCCCCGCCATACCGCTGGAAAATGCGAAACCGGCCGCACCATGCTCCAAATCGGCAACGGTATCTTCCAATACCTGACGTGTCGGGTTGCTCAGGCGCGAGTAGCGGTAAGGCACATTTTCGCCAATCTCGTGCAACGCAAACATACTGTTTTGATAAATCGGCGGCATCAGCGCACGGTTGTGTTCGTCGCAATCGTAGCTGGAATGGATGGCTTTCGTGGCGAATTTCATTGGGTCTCTGCCTATATAGATGTGAATAATTGAAGATTTTATCACTATCTGAAAAATAGAAACAATCAATGCAGGCGGATAAAGCAAGTGATATAATCTCGCATTTGCAAATCGGCCGACACGAGCCGACTCCCTCCACACGCATCTCAACAATCCTATCATGAAGGACATACCACGCATGAACGCCATTGCAGACGTGCAATCCAGCCGCGATTTACGCAACCTGCCGATTAATCAGGTCGGCATCAAAGACCTGCGCTTTCCAATCTCCCTCAAAAGCAAAGAAGGCGAACAATCCACCGTCGCCCGCCTGACCATGACGGTTTTCCTGCCTGCCGACCAAAAAGGCACGCATATGTCGCGCTTTGTCGCCCTGATGGAAAAACAAACCGATGCTTTGGATTTCGATACGCTGCACAAGCTGACCGCCGATATGGTTGCCCTGTTGGATTCCCATTCCGGCAAAATCAGCGTTACCTTCCCGTTTTTCCGCAAGAAAAGTGCGCCCGTCTCCGGCATCCAATCGCTGCTCGACTATGATGTTACCCTGACCGGCGAAATCAAAAACGGTACATACAGCCACAGCCTGAAAGTGATGGTTCCGGTTACTTCCTTGTGTCCGTGTTCCAAAGAAATTTCCCAATACGGCGCGCACAACCAACGTTCGCATGTGACGGTCAGTCTTATTGCAAACGCGGATGTAGGCATTGAAGAAATCATCGATTACGTCGAAGCACAGGCAAGCTGCCAGCTCTACGGTTTGCTCAAACGCCCTGACGAGAAGTATGTAACGGAAAAAGCATACGAAAATCCGAAGTTTGTCGAAGACATGGTTCGTGATGTGGCCACGGTGTTAATTGCAGACAAACGCATCGAATCATTCGTCGTCGAAAGCGAAAACTTCGAATCGATACACAACCATTCCGCTTACGCTTATATCGCTTATCCTTAAAAGCCGAGCAGAATAAAAACAAAGGCCGTCTGAACATTTCAGACGGCCTTTGGCATAGATTGAACGATAACATGAGACTATCGGTCATATATGGGCAACTCTATTTCGATATAATTCAAAAGCATTAGATTTCTCTCGCAATATTTAACATAAATTAAGCCGATTGTTTTTTCCATCATTTATAATGACGGTTCCTCAACGGCAACTCCGTAGATACTATGAAAAAATTCCTTTATTTCCTCATTGCATTTTTAGGCTTGAGCAGCTTCGCATTCGCAGTAGATGCCAATGATTTACTGCCTCCAGAGCAAGCCTTTGTACCTCAAGTCAATGTAACCGACCAAGGCATCAGCGTGCAGTTCAAAATCGCCGACGGCTACTATATGTACCAGTCCAAAATCGTTGCAGCGACCAATCCTGACAAAATCCTAGGCGAACCCAAATTCAGCAAAGGCGAAGAAAAAGAAGACGAATTCTTCGGCAAACAAACGGTTTACCACCATACCGCACAGGTTGACCTGCCTTACAAACAAGCCGCACCGCAATACAAACTGACGCTGACTTATCAAGGCTGTGCCGAAGCCGGTGTATGTTATCCGCCTGTGGACACCGAGTTTGACGTAAAAGGCAACGGGGTTTATCAGCCGCAAAGCGATGAGCCGGTTTCTGCCAAAGACCGCTTTTTACAACCGTCCGCCTCTTCAGACGGCCAAATGCCAACGCAACCCAGTACAAACAATCCCGACAGCAGCCGCTTCAAGCTCTCTTGGGATACTTTAAACGCCAACCTGTTGGCGTTTTTTGTCGCAGGTTTAGGCTTAAGCTTTACCGCCTGTATGTATCCGCTCCTGCCGATTGTTTCCAGTATTGTCGTGGGCGATAAAAAAGCCGGCAAAGGCCGCGCGTTTACCTTGTCTATGGTATATGTACAAGGCTTGGCATTGACCTATACCTTGGTCGGCGTGATTGCCGGTTTGACCGGTGCGCTGTTGACCGTATGGCTGCAACAGCCTTGGGTCGTACTTGCCGCCGCCGCGCTGATGGTGGTACTGGCTATGTCCATGTTCGGCCTCTTCAATATCCAACTGCCCAACTCCGTCCAATCCTATTTCCAAAACCAAAGCAACAAACTCTCCGGCGGCAAAATCATTTCCGTCTTCATCATGGGTATTTTGTCCGCCCTGATTGTCGGCCCTTGCGTTGCGCCTCCGCTGGCATTTGCTTTGGGCTATATCGGCCAGACCGGCGATGCCGTATTGGGCGGTCTTGCGCTTTATGTCTTGGCACTCGGCACCGGCGTGCCGCTCATCATCATCGGTACATTCGGCGGCCATATCCTGCCTAAAGCAGGCGACTGGATGAACGGCATCAAATACGCATTCGGCTTCATCTTGCTGGCTGTTGCCGTATACCTTGCTACACCGCATCTGCCTTATTTCGCAGTAGTCAGCCTCTACACCTTGCTGATGATTGTTCCCGCCCTTATGCTTTTAGCGAAATCCGGCAAACAAAAAGGCCGTCTGAAAACGGTTGCCGCCGTATTGGGCTTTTTACTGCTGATTGGCGGCTCATGGTTTGGCTGGCAAAGCCTCAATAAACAAACCACCGCCCTCCACCACTTCTTAACGCTGGTTCCGCCATCCGAAGCCGGACAAGAAACCGACCACGGCAAGATGTTTACCGATGTCAGCGAACTCAAAGCCGCTATGGATGCCGCCTTGAAAGCCGATCCAAGCAAGCCCGTGCTGATTGATTTCTACGCCGACTGGTGCGTATCCTGCAAAGAAATGGCCGCCTACACGCTCAACCAACCGCAGGTACACGAAGCGGTCGATATGCAGCGCTTCTTCCAAATCGACGTAACTGCCAACACTCCCGACCATCAGGCCTTACTGAAAGAATACGGCCTCTTCGGTCCTCCGGGCGTGTTTGTTGTCCGCGCCGACGGCAGTCATAGCGAAGCCTTATTAGGCTTTGTCAAACCCGATGCCTTCATCGAATGGTATCGCAAAAACGAGAAATAGCCGTCTATAAAAAGGCCGTCTGAAAACAGATTTTCAGACGGCCTTTTCTTATGTTTAAAAATTAAAATTCATCTTGAGCCCAACGCGTAGAACGCAAAATGCTGGAATCCACATCTTGAATATTGCGATAACCAGTAAATGCCATGGAAATATCCATTTCTTTATACAGGATTTCCAGCGCACGGGTTACGCCTTCTTCACCATACGCACCCAAACCATACAGAAACGCCCGACCAATCATCGTACCTTTCGCACCCAAAGCCCAAGCCTTCAAAATATCCTGACCGCTGCGGATACCACTGTCCATCCAAACCTCGATATCGCTGCCAACTGCGCTGACCACATCAGGCAAAGCTTTAATGGCGGACACGGTATCGTCAAGCTGACGGCCACCATGATTGGAAACGACCAATGCGTCCGCGCCGCTTTTCGCTGCCTTTTCCGCATCTTCAGGCTCCATAATGCCTTTGATAATCAGCTTGCCGCCCCACAAATCTTTAATGCGCGCCACATCATCCCAGCTCAGGCGCGGGTCGAATTGTTCGGAAGTCCACGAAGACAGCGAAGACAAATCGCCCACGTTTTTCGCATGACCGACAATATTGCGGAAGGTGCGACGTTCCGTGTTCAGCATTTTCATACACCATTCCGGTTTGGTCGCCAAATTGATTAAATTGGCAATGGTTGGTTTCGGCGGCGCGGACAGGCCGTTTTTGATGTCTTTGTGGCGTTGACCCAAGACCTGCAAATCAGCGGTCAATACCAAAGCCGAACATTTGGCATCCTTCGCACGCTTAATCAGGTTTTCCATAAACTCGCGGTCGCGCATCACATAAAGCTGAAACCAAAACGGCGCGCTGGTGTTTTCAGCCACATCCTCAATCGAACAAATGGACATGGTCGACAGCGTAAACGGAATACCAAATTTTTCCGCCGCACGCGCCGCCAAAATTTCACCGTCGGCGTGCGCCATACCCGTGAAACCTGTTGGCGCAATCGCTACCGGCATTTTCACATCCTGCCCAATCATTTTGGTTTCGAGACTGCGCCCCTCCATATTAACCAATACCTTTTGGCGGAAACGGATGTCTTTAAAATCCGAAGTGTTTTCACGATAAGTGGTTTCCGTCCAAGAGCCTGAGTCAATATAGTCATAAAACATACGCGGCATTTTACGTTTGGCAACAAGGCGCAAGTCTTCGATACAGGTTATTTTGCTTAAATTACATTTCATTGTCGATTGCCTCTGTTAAGGTAAAGATGGATGGTCAAGGCCGTCTGAACATTTCAAACACCTCATTATTTTACTCCATCAAAACAACTAAATTTTAAGAATAATTTTGATAATCTATATCAGTATCAATATTAAATCAAAACATTTTAACCCTGATATTTGTAGGGTTGATAGCCTTTTTTCAGACGGCCTTAAGTCCAAATTACAGAAAAATAAGGAAAATATTTTCCGATTTAAAAATCAGCCCATGCCACCATTTAAACAAACAATCAAACCGAACCGCCACATACTTGACTGAAACACTCAGATATTAGACAATTCCCCTACTAATAAAAACGCCCCACACAGGCAACCACACCATGAGACTGACTACCAAAGGGCGATTTGCAGTAACCGCCATGATAGATTTGGCGATGAACGCGCAAACCGGCGCTGTCAAACTCAGTGCCATCAGCGAACGACAAAGCATATCGCTGTCCTACCTCGAACAATTATTCAGCAAGCTGCGCCGTGCCGGATTGGTTGAAAGCCTACGCGGCCCAGGCGGAGGCTATATCCTTGCCGCACCCGCCGAGCAAATCAATATTGCACAAATCATCTCCGCAGCCGAAGACCGACTGGATGCCACACAATGCGGCAGCAAAGCAAACTGCCACCACGGTGCCCCCTGTCTGACCCATGACCTTTGGGAAAACTTAAACAAAACCATCAATGATTACCTCAGCAGCGTTACGCTGCAAAGCATCATTGAACAAAAAAACTGCAGCGACAGCAGTCATGTCGTTACTTTTACACACATTCATTAAACCGACTTGCGGCAAAGACCGCAGGCAGATGACCAAACGAAAGAGCAAACCATGACCGTCAAAACCCCCGTATACCTCGACTACGCCGCCACCACTCCCGTTGACCGCCGCGTTGCCGAAAAAATGATTCCCTACCTGTCCGATATTTTCGGCAACCCAGCCTCCAACAGCCACAGCTTCGGCTGGGAAGCAGAAGAAGCCGTAGAAAAAGCACGTGCAGACATCGCAGCCCTGATTAACGCCGACTCTAAAGAAATCGTTTTTACCAGCGGCGCAACCGAATCCAACAACCTCGCCATTAAAGGCGCGGCGCACTTCTACAAATCCAAAGGCAACCACCTCATTACCGTGAAAACCGAGCACAAAGCCGTGCTTGACACCATGCGTGAACTCGAACGCCAAGGTTATGAAGTAACTTATCTGGACGTACAAGAAAACGGTTTGGTTGACTTAGACGTGCTGAAAGCCGCTATCCGCGAAGACACCATCCTCGTTTCCGTAATGTGGGTAAACAACGAAATCGGCGTAGTTCAAGATATTCCTGCCATTGGCGAAATCTGCCGCGAACGCAAAATCATTTTCCACGTTGACGCAGCACAAGCATGCGGCAAAGTGCCTGTCGACGTTGAAGCCGCCAAAGTTGATTTGCTGTCTATGTCCGGCCACAAAGTATACGGCCCTAAAGGCATCGGCGCCCTGTATGTACGCCGTAAACCACGCGTCCGCCTCGAAGCCCAAATGCACGGCGGCGGCCACGAACGCGGCTTCCGCAGCGGCACCCTGCCCACCCACCAAATCGTCGGCATGGGCGAAGCCTTCCGCATCGCCAAAGAAGAACTCGAGCAAGACATGGCGCACTACCTGAAACTGCGCGATATCTTCCTCAAAGGTATCGAAGGCATCGAAGAAGTCTACATCAACGGTGACCTCGAACACCGCGCTCCAAACAACCTGAACGTCAGCTTCAACTTCGTCGAAGGCGAAAGCCTGATTATGGCAGTCAAAGAACTCGCCGTATCCAGCGGCTCCGCCTGTACTTCTGCCAGTCTCGAACCAAGCTACGTCCTGCGCGCACTCGGCCGTAACGACGAATTGGCGCACTCTTCCCTGCGCATCACCTTCGGCCGCATGACCACTGAAGAAGAAGTCCAATTCGCAGCAGAACTGATTAAATCCAAAATCGGCAAACTGCGCGAACTGTCTCCGCTGTGGGAAATGTTTAAAGAAGGTATCGATTTGAACTCGATTGAATGGGCGGCGCATTAATCAAGAGAAAAGGTCGTCTGAAAAATCCACAAGGCCTTTACCTTTTCAGACGACCTCATCAAGAAAAATACTAAAAATGACGATAATAAAAAATAAAATACGCCACTTACTTTCTTGTCTGATTCTATGCTCGGCCCCGCTGGTTTCAGCACAGACACAATCTGATTGGTCAACTATATTCAAATCATTTGAAAATGGCTGCCAATTCGATAAACATTTGGAAAACCTGTTGGATCCATTTAGTGATGTAAGCTATGACTGGAACGATAAAGACTCTAAATATCAAAACCTGCGTTTGAATTATCCCAATAGAGTCAAGCTGCCAAAGGCTTACCGTGATCTTGCGCACCCTCCGATGACTTTGCACCGCACGGAATTTAGTGAAGATGGAAAACCGTTTATTCTTGATCAAACCCGTTTGAAACTCAGCGGTACTTACTATGGCTTGCCTGTGGTTCATATCAGCCAGACGTTCCAAGTAGAAACCGCAGGTTACAGTTACACCCGTTTATTGTTGGATGTACCTTTGGGACAGGCACGCAAGGTGTTAAAAGGAAAATACCGCCCTATTCGAAAATACAGTTTGATTTTAGAAGAATACGAAACCCTGCAAGCAAAACTAAAACCGATTAATGTTAACGGAAAACCCCAAACAATTTTAGAATGTGCCTTTATAAATGGCTGATAAAACAACTGTAATAGATAATCAACTTAGACATTAAAAAGGACGTCTGAAACTCTAAAAATATACCTTTTCAGACGACCTAAAAGCCACAATCTTCAAATTAAGGATACAAACCCATGGACGAACAAGAACTCGACCTCGACAATCTCGACAACCTGCTCGAAGATTTTGACGGCGTTACCGTAGAAGGCGGCGTTGATTCAGAGAATGATGACGGCTGCGAAGGCGGCGCGTGCAAAATCTAAACTTCAGGCCGTCTGAATATTCGTAAACAAACCATTTACACCACTAAAAACACAAAGGAAACCACATCATGGCATACAGCGATAAAGTAATCGACCACTACGAAAACCCCCGCAACGTCGGTACTTTCGACAAAAACGACGAATCTGTCGGTACCGGCATGGTCGGTGCACCGGCCTGCGGTGACGTAATGCGTCTGCAAATCAAAGTAAACAATGAGGGTATTATCGAAGATGCAAAATTTAAAACTTACGGCTGCGGCTCTGCTATCGCTTCTTCCAGCCTGATTACCGAGTGGGTAAAAGGCAAAAGCTTGGATGACGCGCTGGCAATCAAAAACAGCGAAATCGCCGAAGAATTGGAGCTGCCGCCGGTAAAAATCCACTGCTCCATCTTGGCTGAAGATGCGGTAAAAGCAGCCGTTGCCGACTATCGCAAACGTCAGGAAAACAAATAACCTTGTTTGCCAGATACTTAGTTTGCAGACATTAATGTCTAAATCGGCTTGATAGGCCCAACTTGCCATATAAGTGCGCCAGTACCTGCAAAATCAAAGAAGACGATATGCCTTTTACCGATGAAGAAATCCAATCCCTACTTGCTGTCAAAGGAATAGGTAAAACCATATTGCAGCGTTTGCAGCAAATGGGATTGATGATATTGCCACTCTGGAGGTTGCGGATTTAGACGATATTTTGGAACAGGGCGCACAATTAACCGGCTCAACCTGTTGGAAAAATAGTCCGCAGGCCAAAGCTGCCATTACTGCCGCAATAGAGTGGGCAAAACAGCGTTTTCAGACGGCCTGATAGTTCAAGAGGCCATCTGAAATAAAAAAGCAGACAAAACAGAAAATGATTGCGAAATGAGGAAAAAAGCATGATTACCATCACAGAAAACGCAGCCAAACACATCAACAGCTACCTGACCAAACGCGGTAAAGGTTTGGGCGTGCGCTTGGGTGTGAAAACCAGCGGCTGCTCAGGCATGGCATACAACCTTGAATTTGTCGATGAAGTGAACGAGGATGACCTGATTTTTGAAGAACACGGCGCACGCGTTTATATCGATCCGAAAAGCTTGGTTTATCTAGACGGCACGCAAGTCGATTACACCAAAGAAGGATTACAGGAAGGTTTCAAATTTGAAAACCCAAACGTTAAAGATTCCTGCGGCTGTGGCGAGAGCTTCCACGTTTAAAATATCAAAAATGGCGAGAAAGTATCAAAACCATCCCGCCATTTTTTGGCTTCTTGCCTATTATAGCTACCCTTGCCTTTTCTTTTTCGTTCTACTTTGTGTCGGAACAAATCAGATTTGACTAAGGCTTTTAAGGCATTGTCTCGTATTTTGCCTTTATTGTGTTGCACCTTACCGGTCATATTGTTTTCCTTTCGTATAAACAGTTTCTGGATTATATCGTAAAATAATCCTCTTCTTTAGATTTTTTCCTTTGATATCATGTCTCAATACTTCAACCTCTTTCAGCTTGAGCCATCTTTCAATATTGATACCGAAGCACTCGAACAGATCTATCGAGCTTTAGCTGCCCGTTTTCATCCCGATAAATTTGCTTCTGCTTCAGCTTTTGAGCAGAAACAAGCCGTTATGATGTCTTCTACAATTAATGACGCCTACCGCACATTAAAAAGCCCTATTGATCGAGCCGCTTATCTCTTGAAAAGCCAAAATATCGATGCTGATGCACCTGAACACACTTCGTTTTCACCAGAATTCCTCATGCAGCAGATGGAATGGCGGGAAACATTGATGGATGCACAAATGGAACAAAACCATGATGCCATCCGAGCGCTGGATCAAGAAATCCAAGAAGTACAAAGCAACCTATATCAAGATTTACAACAAGCATTTGAACAACAGGATTATGAATCGGCCGCACAATGGGTACGGCATGGCCGCTTTCTTAATAAACTTCGCAATGAAATTGCTTCAATCTTATAAAGTACATATGCTGCTGCATTTGCCTAAGTTTTATTATGGCAAATGATTTTATATGTAAAACAAAAACCGTATCAGATTTATCTGATACGGTTTTCTTATATTAACTACCTATTAGCGTTTTTTACCAGTAACAGTAGCAACAGCCAGGTTTTCATTACGTTTCAGAGAAACACTTTCAACACCTTCTGGCAATTTGATGTCTGACAAGTGCAGAATGTCGCCAGCAACTACAGATGCACAATCCAACTCCAAGAAAGCAGGAATGTTTGCAGGCAAAGCAACTACTTCAACAGAAGTGTTCAACAGAGATACGCGGCCACCTTGCAATTTAACAGCTTGAGAGTTTTCAGCGTTAACAATGTGCAGAGGAACGCGGATGCGTACAGGTTGATCAGCTTTTACAGCTTGGAAGTCGATGTGTTGAACTTCGCGACGGAATGGGTGCATTTGGAAGTCACGCACGATAACGTCTTTAGTTTCACCGTTCAAAGACAGTTTAATCAAAGCAGTATGGAAAGATTCTTTTTCCAATGCGTAGAATACAGTTTTGTGGTCTACAGCGATAGCAACAGGCTCTTGACCTTCACCATACAGAATGCCAGGGATTTGGCCTTCGCGACGCAGGCGGCGGCTCGCACCAGTGCCTTGGGCTTCGCGAACAGAGGCTTGAATTTCGTAAGTCATGTTTAATACTCCAATTTAGATAAAATCGTCGTCATCGGCCGCGACCAGCTTAAGACGACATCGGGTTATGGCAGCAACATGCCGCCAATCATCACATCTTCATTGAAAAGATATGAGACGGATTCTTCATTGCTAATACGGCGTACCGTTTCAGCCAGCAAACCGGCAATGGTAACTTGACGGATGCGTTCACATTTTTTAGCTGCTTCAGACAACGGAATCGTATCTGTCACAACTACTTGGTCAATTTCGGAAGAAGCAATTCGATTCACTGCTTCACCGGAGAATACTGCATGGCTAGCGTATGCCAGTACACGTTCTGCACCGCGCTCTTTCAGGGCTACAGCCGCTTTACACAAGGTGTTTGCCGTATCGATCATATCATCTACGATCAAGCAAGTACGGCCTTGAATATCGCCAATGATATTCATCACTTCAGCCACGTTGGCTTTAGGACGGCGTTTATCGATAATGGCCAAATCAGCATTTAAAGATTTAGCAACAGCACGTGCACGTACAACACCACCGATATCAGGACTGACAACAGTCAGATTGTCGATACGTTGTTGTTTAATGTCGTTCAACAAAATCGGGGTAGCGTAAATATTATCTACCGGAATATCAAAGAAACCTTGAATTTGGTCGGCATGCAAGTCAACAGTCAATACGCGGTCGATACCTGCGGAGTACAACATATTCGCTACCAATTTAGCAGAAATCGGTACACGAACAGAGCGAGGACGACGATCTTGACGCGCATAGCCAAAGTAAGGAATCGCGGCAGTAATACGACCGGCAGAAGCACGTTTGAGTGCATCGGCCATAGTCAAAATTTCCATCAGGTTATCATTGGTTGGCGCGCAGGTAGGTTGCAAAATAAACACATCGCGACCACGCACATTTTCCAACAATTCAATGGCTACTTCGCCATCAGAGAATTTGGAAACGGTGGCTTCACCGAGTGAAATATCCAAATGTTTGACAACACGTTGTGCCAATTCCGGATTTGCATTACCGGTAAACACCATTAAACTGTCATAAGCAGCCATATCTTCACCTGATTCTAGATTTGATTTACGCTCAGAAAACATTACGCTTCCCTTTGCCCTATGTCTAAGACACTAATTATGCGATTATACGCGTAAAGACGGGTAAAAAAAAGTTTTTCAGCGTTATTGCGCTCTGAGCATAAAAAAGCGTGTAAGAAAACTTACACGCTTTTATTTGGCTGGGGAGGAAGGATTCGAACCTTCGCAT
>NZ_KV814829.1:121669-243401 GCF_001814095.1 Neisseria sp. HMSC068C12
ATCCAGTGTCTTAACCGCTTGACGACTCCCCAACTTACTAAATCATATGAAACAGCGGATGAATATCTAACCCTTCCACACAATAAGCTTCATATGATTGAGAAACCTGTTGGTAAATTGTATTTGCTTCTTGATGAGATTCACTTGCTATAAACAAACAAGCCCCAGAACCGGTCATTAATGCATGACCATATTGGGATAACTCAACATAAGCCTTCCAAACTTCAGGATATTCCTGAAATACAACCGCCTGCATATCATTTTGAAACGGCTGTAACGATTGGAAAGTCGGCATTATGCTGGGTTTGGAATCCCGTGTCAAGCCTTCATGTGCAAAAATTTTAACTGTTGCCACATGGACGGGGGGCTTAACGATAACATACCATTGTTTAGGGACATCTATTTCAGCCAGCTTCTCACCCACACCTTTGGCAAAAGCACTTCTGCCAAAAATAAAAAAAGGAACATCTGCACCAAGACTTACGCCTAAATCAATCAGTTGCTGCCTACTCAAACCGCATTGCCACCATTGGTTTAAAACCATTAAAACCGTGGCTGCATCAGAGCTTCCGCCGCCCAATCCGCCTCCGGTTGGAATCACTTTATCCAACCAGATTTCGACACCGTGCGCTACGCTTGCATATGGCAGTAATAATTTAGCCGCCCGATAAGTTAAGTCTTGCTCAGGTTCAAGCCCTTCGACCGGCGTATGCAGAATAATCTGCCCATCAGTACGGATTTTCAGATGAACGGTATCATATAAGCCGATCAAACAGAAAATACTTTCCAAATTATGATAACCATCGCTCCTGCGGCCGGTAATCCTCAAATCCAAATTTAATTTAGCCGGCGCAGGAAAGGCTTGGATTTCCTCTGAAACAGACATGGCATCCTCTATTTGCGTGCTGCGCATCGGGTTTGTCCATTCTTATCCAAAGAGTGGTTTACCGTGTCAAACACCAAGCGGATATTAAACTTGGCATTTTCAAGTTGAAGCGTTTTGGGCTGTCCTGAACTATTTAAAGTGCGCGATATCGTCCAGTCAAACTGCTCCAGACGTCCATCAGGCAGGATTTTGTATGGCGCATTGGCAACGCGTTTACCATCTGCCCAAATATGCAAATATTGTACCGGCAAAGCAAAGCCCAAAAGCTGTCTGCTCAATTCCTCAGCAGTTTCCGCCTGATAAACCTTACCCTTACTGTCTACCGCCAATACACCTTCACTGTCTTGACACAGCTGGCCTACGGTATTGCCCAATGGGGTATTCACATCAATGGTTTGAACCGCGTTCTGATAAGTCCAATCGAAATTGGCATAAGAGCCTTTTCCTTCCACTTTGACAGCCAAACGACCGTCTGCGCTAAAATCCTGCACCTGCTCTGCTGCTTGCCAACTGTTTTGCTGAGGTAAGTTTGGCTGCGCACAGGCAGCTAAAAGCAATAAGGCTGCAACCGATGATAATCGTTTTAAATTCATGGATATTCCTTCATAGACCGTCTGAAATCAAACGCTTTCAGACGGCCTTTGGGTTTTATTTGTGTTTTTGAGTATGCGGTTTGCTGGGCGTTATACCGAATTTGGACATTGTCTCTTTTAATACTCGGAGATTGCTTCCACGTTTCAAGCCGTCATTCCAGATTTCTTTGGCCTTGTCTTGGTCTCCAAGCGTCCATAGGACTTCGCCCAAATGTGCGGCGACTTCGGCTTCAGGTTCTTTTCCATAGGCATATTGGATATACGGCAAAGCCATTTGGGCATCGCTTTTAAGATAATATGCCCAGCCTACACTATCATTAATGGCTGCGCTTTCCGGATCCATTTGATAGGCCATCTGAACCATTTTGAAAGCCTCGTCCAAATCCTTGCCGTTGGACAGCAAGGTATAGCCCAAAGCATTCCAACCATGCGGATTGTCCGGATACAACTCAACAACTCGGCGCAAATCGGCAATCGCCTTGCCTGGCTGATTCAGCTTCTCATACACCATCGAACGCTGATACAGCACATTGGCAAGCAGCTCCGGAGAAGCTTGGGTTTTCAAGGATTTTTCGGTGGAATTTACCAAGCTGTTCAAAGCGTTCAACGATTCTTGAAGATTGGTATTTTTAGACAATACGAACAAAGCCGTACTCAACAAATCCTTAACTTCAAAATAACGTCCTCTTTGCTCGGGCATTTTTTGTGCGCGTTGTACCAAAGCCCAAGCCTCTTTATGGTTGCCCTGTTTGGCTTCGATAGAAGCAGCCAAAATGGTTTTATCAAACGTATAAGCCGTAGCCGTTACCTTATCCAGCCATTGTTTGGCTTTGGCCAATTCTTCTACATCATTATATGAAACCGCACCAATCAACGCTGCACGGCTGCGCTGCTCTTCCGTGCCAGCTTTATAAGCCTTTTCCAGATAGCTGTTTACCGCAGAAATATTTTCTGTCTTGCTCGCTGACAATAAGGCAGCCTGAATATACAAATCAGGGTTGGGATTTTCTTCCAATAAAGTCTGCAAACGCTTAAAGGCCTTATCATTTTGACCATGGGCGATCAAATTGGCGATGTCCAATTCCTGCCAAATCGGAGATAAGGTTTTGGTGTCTGTCTCTTTGAAGAAGCCGTCCAAAATATCAGGATGCCGTTGCGCCATCAGCCGCAACGTCACAAAAGTCGGCGGCAAAATTTCGTTGTCCAACTTGGCCAATCGCTGCAATGCCGCAATGGCGTGTTTCTTTTGACCGTCTTTTGCACTAAAAATTGCATCCGCAATCGCCGCTTCTGGAAAGTCTTTATAATTCAAGGCCGTTTTATGCACCTGTTTAACCGCATCGCTGGTCAGATTCGGCTGTTGTGCTGCGGTTTGTGCTAAAAGCAGGAACACGCGCTTTTGCTCATCTTCACTACCGCCGGCAATTACCTTGTCCAATCCGCTCAAATTCTTATCGGCTTTACCCAGCAGCAAATTGCGCAACCAAGTCATACGCTTTTGTGTTTCACCAGGCTCCGGCTCGATTTCGCGCCATTTTTGGTAAATGGCTTCAGCCTGTTCAAATGCGTTTAACGAAACCGCCATCTCCAAAGCGCGTTCGGCCACTTCGGGAGATTTGGTGCGATGCAACGTTAAAATATAAGTAAACAACGCAGAAGCTGCATCACCCTTTTGCAGGGCCAGTTCTGAATTTAACAAAGTGAAAACCTGAGATGTACGGTTTTGTATACCCAACAGACGTATCCGCTCCTGCTCGCGCTCTTCGGGAGAAAAACGGTCGGTACGGCTTTTCTTTTTAATAATCTTAGCCGATTCAAAAACTGCATTTGAATCGCCGGGCGCGGCAAAAGTTTGTGTAACAAACAACATCATGACAGCCGCAGCTGCCACTCGAATACGGGATGGGGAAAACAACATAACTATCCTTTTTGAGAACCTGCCGACATTTTCAGACGGCCTAAGCACTTGCAGAACAGACGCAAAGCTTTATTTATCATTCAGGCATAACTGTAACACACGCACCCTATTTTGTTGACACGGTAACCGTAAACCTTGTGTAATCCTCATCTGCATAAAACGATCAGCGCCAAAAATGAATACCGACCACCTTATCCATTTCCTAACTCAAGCTTCACGCTTCAGCAGCCGTATGCAAGCAGAGCGCAATCAATTAGTTACCACTAAAACGGTCAAAGAAGCAGCCGTTTTGGTCGGCATCGCCTTGCATGAAGGAGCGTGGCAAATTTTACTGACCAAAAGGGCCGAGACCTTAAGGCAACACACCGGACAAATCGCCTTTGCCGGCGGCCGCAAAGATGCCCAAGACGACAGCCTAACGGCAACGGCGTTAAGAGAAGCTTACGAAGAAACCGCCATTCCGATTGCCGCATGGCAGACTTTTGCGCCGCTACCCTTTTATGACACACCTTCCGGCTACCGTGTTACGCCTGTTCCGGCAATTTGCACCCAGCCCGTCAACCCCAAAGCAAATCCCGATGAAGTAGCAGAAATTTTTTATCTGCCTTTGGACTTCACCTTAAACCTGCAAAACTACTCATACCGTCATCTTCATCACAACAATCAAACCCTCGCCCTCCCCGCCCTGCCTTTCCGACACTACGACATCTGGGGGCTGACAGCAATCATCCTATATGGACTGGCAGAACGTTATCAGCAATATTGCCAAGCTTTTAAATAAGGCAAGGCCGTCTGAAAACCAATATTCAGACGGCCTTGTTTGATCAATCCTCTTTATGCAGCTTCTTCATAGCATTCGACAAATTCTCCAAACCATTTCATCTCATCGCGCAGGGCAACCACTTCGCCAATTACCATTAAAGCCGGACGTTCTGCTTCGGCAGCCAACAAGCCCAAATCTTTCAGACGGCCTGTCCGCACGGTTTGATGCGGTAAAGTCCCATTGGAAATCACGGCAACAGGTGTAGAAGGCTGCCTGCCATAAGCCATCAGCTTTTCCGCAATCTCAGCCGCTTTAAGCGTGCCCATATAGATTACCAACGTTTGGCGGCTTAAAGCCAAAGTCTGCCAATCGGGCTGACTGCCCTCGTGTTTGCTGTGGCCGGTTACAAATAAAGCACCTTGGGCACAATCGCGATGGGTTAACGGAATACCGGCATAAGCAGTAGCTCCAAGCGCGGCAGTAATACCCGGCACAATGCGGTAGGCAATCCCGGCCTGATGCAGGGTTTGCACTTCCTCCCCGCCGCGACCGAACACAAAAGGATCGCCGCCTTTCAACCTTACCACACGCTCGCCTTTTTGAGCGTGTTCAACCAATAGACGGTTGGTTTCTTCCTGCTGAACATGGTGCGCACCAGCACGTTTACCCACGCTGATTTTCACCGCATCTTTACGCACCATCGCCAAAATCTCATCCGACACCAAAGCATCGTAAAACACGGTATCCGCAGCCTGTATCGCCTGCAAAGCATGTATGGTCAGCAAGCCCGGATCTCCCGGCCCTGCGCCCACCAAAACCACTTCGCCGCCAAACGGCGTTTCCCGGTTTAACTGCGTGATCAATTCACGTTCTGCCGCCTCGATATTGTTTTGAGCCGCAAAAATACTGAAACGGCTGTCGAACAACTTTTCCCAAAAATAACGGCGTCGTTCGACATGATGAATAGTCTGTTTAACCTTTTCGCGCCATTTACCGGCAATACGCGCCATCGTGCCCGTATGCAGCGGAATCAATGTTTCAATAATCTGCCGCCATTTACGCGCCAATACAGGCGCAGTACCGCCGCTGGATATGGCTATCTTCAATGGCCCCCTATCCACCACGGCAGGCACGATAAACGAACACAAGTCCGCCGTATCCACCGTATTGCACAATTTCACCCGTCGTTCCGCCGCTTCAAAAACACGGCGGTTAAACATGCCATTATCCGTCGCCGCAATAACGAAATACACCTCGTCCAGCATGGCTTCTTCAAACAAGCCACCCAGCCAAACTATTTTCCCTTCAGCCGCCCATTGCTGAAACTGCGGATTCAAAGTTTCCGCAACAACACGCACGCGCGCTCCGGCAGACAACAGGCTTTCCGCCTTACGCTCGGCAACCTTACCCGCACCTGCCAGTAAAACAGGGCGGTTTTTCAAATCGGCAAACAACGGATAATGGCTCATAGTCGTGCTCTTACTTTATCAATGATTGTCCGCCGATATTAAAGGCCGTCTGAAAAAATAGGAAAGAATGGTTTCTGATTTTCTTATGGTGTTTGGTTATATACCTGCAAAAAACCGTCTTTTGAATAACAAAACATTCAGACAGCATTTTTAAATTTCAATCACAAACCGAATTATTTTAGATATTTGCTATCAAACGGGGAACTTATTTTCCGCTCTGCCTACTAAAAAGTCTTAACAATTATTCATATCAACAACTTAAGTGATATTGATTTATTAAGGTAATTTCAAAATATAATATTTAGAAGCGAATATACAGCATGACAACTGAAGCAAAAACAGCCCCTTTACCGACTATTCTCTTTAACAAGGTAGCCTATACCAACGGCGATGATGTTATTCTGAACATCTCCAATGCGACAGACAAAATCACCTCTGTCACCGTCAGCCATTTGGGTACGGAAATCCAAAAATTGGATCATCTGAACTCAACCTCCGTCAAACTCTCTTCCGATATTTTTTCACCCAATTCAGGCTACGTCGTCAAAGTAGAAACCGTTGACAACACCGGCAACCACACCAGCAAAACACTGGGATTGTCTGTCGAAGACGACTGGACTATTTTTCCCCGCTATGGCGTAGTGGCAGGATCTAACGATAATTCGGCAGAACGAAACAACGCCATGACCAATGACCAGCTCGAAGGCTATCAAAACAATATCGATCAGCTGGCACAAATGCACATCAACAATTATTTCTTCTATGATGTGTACGACACAACCTCCAATCCATTTCCAAATGTCAACAGCTTCAAGCAAGAATGGGCGACTTGGGCTGTCGACAACGGCCAACCCAACCCTCCCCAAATCGATACCCTGCTGATTAAAAACCTCGTGAACAAAATTCACGAAAAAGGCGGCAGTGCCATGCTCTACAATATGCTTAACGCCGCCTCCAATGACGAACTCGATAATCCGGCCATCAAAGAAATTTTAAATAATGTCAAACTCTACAATGCCCAAGAGCATTCCAACTTCGGCAAAGCCGGTGCAGAGACCAAAACATCCGTACAACAATTCGTCGATCCTGCCGACAAAAGCTGGCAAAACTATATCGTCAACACCATGATCAAAGCCCTGAAAACAGGCGGCTTTGACGGCTGGCAGGCCGATACCATGGGTGATAACCTCGTTTACAAAATACAAAATGGCCAAAAGACTGAAAACTTCAGAATGTCTGACGGTTATGACGATTTGTCAGCCGCGGCTGCGGAAAAGTTACACGATTACGGTCAAACTTATATGATCAACGACATCAGCACAGGCAGGGCCGATGTCTTATCCACCACCGGCATGGATGTTCCTTACTCAGAAATCTGGCCGCGCGATTTTAAAGATACAGCCGGAAATACCCATTATGAAAACCACAACTATGCCGAGCTTAAACGCTTGGTAGGCCGTCTGTACGATTACAATCACGTTTCCCCGATTATTGCCGCCTATACTCGAAAAGGTACCCACCCGGAAGATAATTCTTCCGAACTCAATCCGGACAACGAATTGCTGGTCGATGCCGTTATCGCAGCGAGTGGCGGCTACCACATGACTGTTGCCGCATTAAACAACCTCCCGGATAAAAACGCACATGGTTTTGGTATTTTGCAAGATCCATACTATCCCGCTCAGACGCTCAAAACCAACGAAACCCTGGCCAAATCAGAATTCAACTATCAACAATTCATTACCGCCTATGAGGAGCTGCTTCGCGGCGAAGGCTTGGTTGAACTCAAAGACAGTCATGCCTCCATCGTAGCATCCGACGGCTATGACATGACTTCCACTTCAGGCGAAGGAGGCAAAGTTTATACATGGACCAAGGCCACCGCAGACGGCGGCCGAGTTGTCCAATTAATCAATCTCGCAGGCCTCGACAAAGACACCAATTGGAACAGCTCCAACCACCACACGCTGAAACTCGACAACCCTAAAGTCAGAATCCCGTTTGATATGGAAATCAGCGCAGAACAGGCCGAGCAAGCCATCGTACAACTGGCTTCCCCCGACTCAGACGATATATCCATGCACACATTGGAATCTTCCGTCATCTATGAAAACGGCAAACCGGTGGCACTGGAAGTCACCGTCCCGAGCCTGGATGTCTGGGATATGCTTTATGTCAGCAATTTAGGGCAGGCAAGCGTCAGCCAAACCTTTGCCGACGGCAAAACCACATTCAACGGCACCCACGCCGACGACCATATCAAAGGTACTGAAAGCGAAGACATCATCTACGGCAACCGGGGTAATGATGAGATTCACGGCGGCAGCGGCAATGACAAATTGTCCGGCGGCACCGGCGACGATGTCATCAACGGCGATGCCGGCAGCGATATTCTCTACGGAGGCGGTGGCAATGACCATCTGAACGGCGGATTAGACAACGACACGCTGTATGGCGGCTCCGGTAACGATACTATGTTGGGCGAAGCAGGCAACGACATCCTTCACGGCGGCGCAGGCAACGACACACTGTTTGGTGGCTTAGGGGACGATATATTGCACGGCGAAGCCGGTAACGATACCTACGTATTCAATCGCGGCGAAGGCCATGACACCATTTTCGACCATCACAGCACAAACGCCATCCAATTCGGCGCTGGCATTTCCCTCTCGGATCTGTCGCTCGAAACGGTCAACGAAAAAGACGGCACGACTTGGAACATCACCATTCGTGGCGAAAACAATCACAACGACCTCATCACCATCGACCACCAATATGCCGACATCCATACCGACGTCCAAGGTCAAAAAATCCCCTCAGTCAGCGAATTCCGCTTTGACGAAGGTACGTTCAACATTGACCAGTTAATGCATATTTTAGGTTAACCATTAAAATATCGAGCATCCCAAAGCCGGACTTTCAAAAAGAGTCCGGCTTTTCTTGCCTGCAACGCCACTTCCATTTTTCAGACGGCCTTTGCCTGCGTATAATATCGTTTTGTCTACAATTTGAAATCCTAACCAATGACCGAATCCATCCGCCTGCCCGCTTCCACACTCAAGCCCTCCACCGTTGCCCTGCCCGGTTCCAAAAGCATCAGCAACCGCACGCTGCTCTTGGCAGCACTCTCCGACAACGTTTGCGAAATCCATTCTTTGCTCAAATCCGACGATACCGACCGAATGCTTGAAGCACTCGACAAACTCGGCGTGCAAATTGAATCTTTACCTGAAGGCCGTCTGAAAGTTCATGGTGCCGGCGGCCGCTTTCCCAACCAATCCTCCGATTTGTTTTTAGGCAATGCCGGTACGGCATTCCGCCCCTTGACTGCCGCACTTGCCGTTTTGGGCGGCGACTATCATCTGCATGGCGTACCGCGTATGCACGAACGCCCTATCGGCGATTTGGTCGACGCGTTGCGTATTGCCGGAGCGGACGTACAATATCTGGGCAATGAAAACTATCCGCCTCTTCAGATCGGCAAACGCCAAGACAACGGCGAGCGCGTTATTCCGATTAAAGGCAATGTTTCCAGCCAATTCCTGACCGCCCTGCTGATGGCTTTGCCCTTGACGGGACAAGCATTTGAAATCCACATGGTAGGCGAGTTGATTTCCAAACCTTATATCGACATCACGCTCAAGCTGATGGCGCAGTTCGGTGTGGACATCATCAATGAAGACTACCGTGTATTTAAAATCCCGGCCGGTGCCAAATATCATGCGCCCGAACATTTATATGTAGAAGGCGATGCCTCCAGCGCGTCTTATTTCTTGGGCGCAGGCCTGATTGCCGGTACACCCATCCGCGTAACCGGCATCGGCGCACACAGTATTCAAGGCGACGTTGCCTTTGCGCGTGAATTGGAAAAAATCGGCGCAGATGTCATTTGGGGCGAAAATTTTGTAGAAATTTCCCGTCCTGCCGAGCGCAAGATTCAGGCTTTTGATTTAGATGCCAACCATATTCCTGATGCGGCCATGACCTTGGCCATTGTTGCGCTGGCCACCAAACAACCCTGCACCCTGCGCAATATCGGCTCATGGCGCGTCAAAGAAACCGACCGTATCGCCGCCATGGCAACCGAACTGCGCAAACTGGGCGCAGACGTCATCGAAGAAGCCGAAGCCATCCATATTACGCCGCCCGAAACGCTTACCCCCGATGCCGTTATCGACACTTACGACGACCACCGCATGGCCATGTGTTTCTCGCTGGTTTCGCTTTTGGGCGTCCCCGTCATCATCAACGACCCGAAATGTACGCATAAAACTTTCCCCGACTATTTCCAAGTTTTTGCATCATTGACCAACTGATTGATTATTCAACATTTCAGACGGCCTGTTGCATACAAAAAACACAGGCCGTCTGAAAAATAAAAATAAAACTATACTTTTTCTTAATTTGTGCGATAATAGCTAAATAAATTCTTAGCGATTCATATTTCCTTTCGGAGAGAAAACATGTCAGACGAAAAAAGCAAAGCCTTAGCCGCAGCCCTTGCCCAAATCGAAAAAAACTTCGGCAAAGGCTCCATCATGAAAATGGACGGCAGCCAACAGGAAGAAAACCTTGATGTTATTTCCACCGGCTCCCTCGGCGTGGACTTAGCACTCGGCGTCGGCGGCCTGCCCCGCGGCCGCGTGGTTGAAATTTTCGGCCCGGAATCCTCCGGTAAAACTACACTCTGTCTCGAAGCCATTGCCCAATGCCAAAAAAATGGCGGCATCTGCGCATTCATCGATGCCGAGCATGCTTTTGACCCGATTTACGCCCGCAAACTCGGCGTAAAAGTTGAAGAACTCTATCTCTCCCAACCGGATACCGGCGAACAGGCATTGGAAATCTGTGATACCTTGGTACGCTCCGGCGGTATCGATATGGTCGTTGTCGACTCCGTAGCCGCACTTGTGCCTAAAGCCGAGATCGAAGGCGAAATGGGCGACAGCCACGTCGGCCTGCAAGCCCGCCTGATGAGCCAAGCCCTGCGCAAACTGACCGGCCACATCAAACGCACCAATACATTGGTTGTTTTCATTAACCAAATCCGTATGAAAATCGGCGTGATGTTCGGCAGCCCTGAAACCACAACCGGCGGTAACGCGCTCAAATTCTATGCCTCTGTCCGCCTCGACATCCGCCGTACCGGTCAGATTAAAAAAGGCGATGACGTGATTGGTAACGAAACCAAAGTCAAAGTCATCAAAAACAAAGTTGCCCCTCCGTTCCGTCAAGCCGAATTCGATATTCTTTACGGCGAAGGCATTAGCTGGGAAGGTGAATTGATCGACTTGGGCGTCAAACATGACATCGTTGAAAAATCCGGCGCATGGTACAGCTACAACGGCGCAAAAATCGGCCAAGGTAAAGACAATGTACGCGTTTGGCTGAAAGAAAACCCTGATATCGCCAACGAAATCGATGCCAAAATCCGTGCGGCAGTCGGTATCAATGTCGATATTACCGAAGGCAAATTGGACGACACCGACGGCGAACGTCCTGAGGAATAAGTCTGTCTGAAATTAAAGGTTAAAGACCAAATAAAAGGCCGTCTGAAATCCGACCATTAATCGGATTTCAGACGGCCTTTTATTCAATACTGCTTAAAGCCCCAATGCCTGAGCATGAAACTCAATATGCGAATCGATAAAGCTGGCAATAAAGAAATAGTCATGCCCATAGCCCGGGCGTACTTTATATTGGATATTGAAACCTTTTTCGCGTGCTGAGCGGACAAACCCTTCCAGTTGCAGGACTTCAGGATACAAAGCATCTTCACTGCCGACATCAATCAAAACAGGCAATTTATGCGAGGCCGTCTGAAGCAGCTCTGTACTGTCATAGCGTTTCCACGTTTCCACGTTTTGGCCCAAATAAGCCGAAAACGCCTGCCTGCCGCCTTCCGTATCGATAGGATGACATAAAGGCGCAAAGGCTGAAACCGCAGCATATCGGCCGGGATGCTTCAAAGCCAACTGCAGCGCACCATGCCCGCCCATGCTGAAACCTGCAATGCTGCGCTCTTGCGTTACCGGAAAATGATGCTCGATCAAATCAGGCAATTCTTGGCTGATATAGCTTTCCATTTGGTAATGCTGCGCCCAAGGTGCTTCAGTTGCATTGACATAAAATCCGGCGCCCTGTCCAAGATAATGTTCCTCACTGTCGGCAACATGCCGACCGCGTGGCGAGGTATCCGGGAAAACCACGATAATATTCCATTGCGCCGCAAAACGTTGGATCCCGCTTTGTTGAACCAATTCAGAACCATCACTATTTAAGCCGGAAAGAAAATATAAAACAGGCGCGGGATAGCCTTTTAAGACTTGTGGCGGCAGATAGACATCAAATACCATATCCGTCCGGCAGGTTTGAGAAAAATGGCGGTACCGTTCCTGATACCCGTTAAACATCTTTCTGCGTTCCAGCAAATGCAATTCTGAATTTTTCATTTTATTCCTTGTAAGGAAACAACAATGAGCAGAATGTTAGCGCAAAACCTGCTCATCGTGTTGTTGCCCCATCTTTTTAAGGCAACCCAATCTGCTTTAAACAAGGCTTGCCAATCATGCGAAATCATTACGCCGACAGCATTTAAAATCTATACACAATCTCTGTGGATAAATCTGTTGATAAGCTTTGGGTAATCGTAAAATTTTCTTTAGGAACAAACCAAGTCTTAAATTGACTAAAATTTAATCAAATAAAATATAATAAAATCAAGTGGTTATATTTATAAGATTTTACTATAATCATACAGTGAAAATTTATAGGTAAAACAAGGTTATGCGGCTTTGTGCATAAATTAGGGTTGACATCCCTAAAAATCACCCCGAATCAAAAGCTGCGTAAAACAACGGCCGATTTCATCAGATGCCATTCAAAAGACACGCGGCCATACATTTTGCGTTACAATACGCACTTATTTTTAAGAAAGAAAAATACGCCATGAAAGCCTCCCAGTTCTTCATTTCTACCCTTAAAGAAGCCCCTGCCGAAGCCGCACTTGCCAGCCACAAGCTGATGATTCGTGCCGGCTTGATCAAAGCCAACGCATCCGGTCTTTATACTTGGATGCCGATGGGTCTGCGCGTATTGCGCAAAGTTGAAAATATCGTGCGTGAAGAAATGGCCCGCGCAGGTAGCGTGGAGCTGCTGATGCCGGTGGTACAACCTGCCGAGCTGTGGCAGGAATCCGGCCGCTGGGAGTTTTACGGTAAAGAACTGCTGCGCCTGAAAGACCGTCATGACCGTGATTTCTGTATGGGTCCGACTTGTGAAGAAGTGATTGCCGACATCGTGCGCAAAGAAGTCAACAGCTACAAACAACTGCCGAAAAACTTTTATCACATCCAAACCAAATTCCGCGATGAAGTGCGTCCGCGCTTCGGTGTGATGCGCGCGCGCGAGTTCGTCATGAAAGACGCTTATTCCTTCCATGCCGACTATGCCTCGCTTCAGACGACCTATCAGGATATGTACGACGCTTACTGCCGTATCTTTACCCGTCTGGGCTTGGAATTCCGCCCCGTAGCCGCAGACACCGGCAGCATCGGTGGTACCGGCTCTCACGAATTCCAAGTATTGGCTGAAAGCGGCGAAGACGTTATCGCATACAGCGATACTTCCGATTACGCCGCCAATATCGAATTGGCACCCACCTTGCCGCTCAAAGGCGAACGCGCCGCTGCTCAGGCCGAGTTGACCAAAGTACATACACCAAATGTCAAAACCATTGAGTCTTTGGTTGAATTCCTCAATATTCCGGTTGAACAAACCCTCAAATCCATCGTGGTTGAAGGCGAAAACGAAGGCGAACTCGTCCTGCTGCTGTTGCGTGGCGACCATGAGTTTAACGACATCAAGGCGGAAAAACTGGCCGGCGTGAAATCGCCACTGACCATGGCAAGCCCTGCCGCGATTATTGAACAGTTCGGCGCCAACGGCGGCTCTCTCGGCCCTGTCAACTTCAAAGGCAAAGTCTATGCCGATTTCGCCACCGAAAAAGGCGCAGACTGGGTTATCGGCGCAAACGAAGACGACTACCACTATACCGGCTTCAACTTCGGCCGAGATGCTGCCGAGCCTGAATTTGTCGATTTACGCAATGTCATCGAAGGCGACATTAGCCCTGACGAACAAGGCCGTCTGAAACTGGCGCGCGGTATTGAAGTCGGCCACGTTTTCCAATTGCGCGACAAATATACCCAAGCCATGAATGTCAGCTTCTTGGACAATAACGGCAAATCCCAAATCATGGAAATGGGCTGCTACGGTATCGGTATTACCCGCGTTGTGGCCGCCGCCATCGAACAAAACAACGACGAAAAAGGCATTGTTTGGACCAAAGCAATGGCGCCGTTTGAAGTCGTTATCGTGCCGATGAACTACAAAAAATCAGACGCCGTGCGCGAAGCCGCCGACAAAATCTACGCCGAGCTTTTGGCTGCTGGTGCGGATGTTTTGTTGGATGACCGCGACGAACGTGCAGGCGTATTGCTGAATGACTCCGAGCTGTTGGGTATTCCTCACCGCATCGTGATCGGCGATCGCGCATTGAAAGAAGGCAATGTCGAATATGCCGAGCGCCGTAACAATCAGGCTCAAGCCGTTGCAGTATCAGAAGTTGTCGCCAAGGTTTTGGCCGCATTGAACGCTTAAATTTTTTTCAATAATGAAAAGGCCGTCTGAAACTGATTATTTCGTTTCAGACGGCCTTTTTCTGTTTTAATAAATAATGTTTTTTCCGTAGCTCTCTAATATTTCTTTGATTTTCAGAATGGTTTCTTTGGGCGGCGGATGTACGCCTTTTAATTTGTATTCGTCGCCGCACAAAGCCCATTTGTGTGCGCCCAATTCGTGATACGGCAAGAGCTCGACCATTTCGACATTATCCATATCACCGATAAACTCGCCCAATAAATGCGCTGACCGCTCATCATCGGTATAACCGGGAACAACCACATAACGCACACGCGTCGGCTGATTGCGTTCAGCAAGATAGCGCGCGAATTTCAGCGTTTTGGTATTTGGAATACCGACAAGCACTTTATGAATTTCAGGATCGATTTGTTTTAAGTCGAGCATGACCAAATTGGTATGATCGAGCAAATCATCCAAAATCGAATCATAGTGCAAAGCATAGCCATTGCTGTCTAGACAGGTATGGATATCGTGTTCCCGACAGGCCGTAAACCAATCGCATACAAACTCATATTGCAATAACGGCTCGCCGCCGGTTGCCGTTACGCCTCCGCCTGTCGCACGCAAATAATGACGATAGGTCATGACCTGCTTCATCACAGTTGCCACATCCAATTCCTGCGCCTGCTCAGTATGAAGATCCCATGTGTCACGATTATGGCAATACAGGCAACGCATCAGGCAGCCTTGCAAAAAGAGCACGTAGCGCAAACCCGGACCATCGACAGCACCGCAAGATTCAATCGAATGAATAATGCCTTTACCGTTATAGTGACGGTGGCCAAGGTCTTTCAGTGCCGGCTCGGGGGTAATGGCAAAAGTCGTGGACATAGTGTTCGGCTCAAAAATGTTTTTGCTTATATGGATTGTACGATAATAAAGGCCGTCTGAACATTTCAGACGGCCTCGGAGCTTTGTTTCAAAACAAACCAAATGCAAATTTAGCTTCCGGTTTGTTTCTCCACCCGGATTACATGGTTTCTGTGAATGTACGGGTAATCACGTCAAGCTGTTGTTCGCGGGTCAGCGAGTTGAAGCGAACCGCATAACCGGACACACGAATGGTCAACTGCGGATATTTCTCTGGATTGTGCATCGCATCTTCCAAAGTCTCGCGATTCAATACGTTGACGTTCAAGTGTTGGCCGCCTTCCAAAATACCGTCTTCATGGTGGAAATAACCGTCCATCAAACCGGCAAGGTTGCGTTCGCGAGAATACTCGTCTTTACCCAACGCGCCAGGAATAATGGAGAAGGTATAGGAAATACCGTCTTTGGCAAACTCAAATGGCAGTTTGGCTACGGAAGTCAATGAAGCGACTGCACCGTTGACGTCACGACCGTGCATTGGGTTTGCACCCGGACCAAACGGAGCGCCTGCACGGCGGCCGTCTGGAGTATTACCGGTTTTCTTACCGTAAACAACGTTGGAAGTAATGGTCAGTACGGACTGAGT
Source organism: Neisseria sp. HMSC068C12 (assembly GCF_001814095.1). Taxonomy (NCBI): domain Bacteria; kingdom Pseudomonadati; phylum Pseudomonadota; class Betaproteobacteria; order Neisseriales; family Neisseriaceae; genus Neisseria; species Neisseria sp. HMSC068C12. Next base: position 137,458 of record NZ_KV814829.1, read on the forward strand.
CGGAGTGGCGTTGCGGTAAGTTTTGTGGGTTGCCACTTTTTTCATGAAGCGTTCAACCAAATCGCAAGCAATATCGTCAACGCGGTCGTCGTTGTTACCAAATTGTGGGTATTCGCCTTCGATTTCGAAGTCAACGGCAATGCCATTTTCGTCACGAATCGGTTTCACTTTGGCGTACTTAATGGCGGACAATGAGTCGGCAGCCACAGACAAACCGGCGATACCGCATGCCATCGTACGTTTCACATCACGGTCATGCAATGCCATCAATGCAGCTTCGTAGCTGTATTTGTCGTGCATGTAGTGAATAATGTTCAGCGCGGTAACGTATTGGGTTGCCAACCAATCCATGAATTTGTCCATGCGCTCAAAGACAGTGTCGTAGTCCAAAACTTCGTCCATAATCGGCTCGGTTTTCGGACCAACTTGCTCTTTAGATTTCTCGTCCACGCCGCCATTGATTGCGTACAGCAGAGTTTTAGCCAAGTTGGCGCGTGCGCCGAAGAACTGCATTTGTTTGCCGACCACCATCGGGCTGACGCAGCAGGCAATGGCGTAGTCGTCGCTATTGAAGTCAGGGCGCATCAAATCGTCGTTTTCGTATTGGATGGACGAAGTATCGATGGATACTTTGGCGCAGAATTCTTTAAAGCCTTGCGGCAGTTGTTCTGACCACAATACAGTGATGTTTGGCTCAGGAGACGGGCCCATGTTGTACAGAGTATGCAGCACGCGGAAGTTGGTGCGGGTTACCAAGGTACGGCCATCCAAGCCCATGCCACCGATAGATTCGGTTGCCCAAATCGGGTCGCCGGAGAACAGTTGATCGTATTCCGGAGTACGCAGGAAACGGACCATACGCAGTTTCATCACCAAGTGGTCAATGAATTCTTGCGCTTGGGTTTCGGTAATCACACCGTTTTTCAGGTCGCGTTCGATGTAGATGTCCAAGAATGAAGATACACGGCCGAAAGACATCGCCGCACCGTTTTGAGATTTAACGGCAGCGAGGTAGGCAAAGTAAGTCCATTGGATGGCTTCTTGTGCATTTTTTGCAGGGCCGGAAATATCGTAGCCGTAAGAAGCTGCCATTTCTTTCATTTGGTTCAATGCTTTATATTGCTCATTGATTTCTTCGCGGCGGCGGATCACTTCTTCCAAGTCCACACCGTTTTCCAAATCGGCTTGCAGTGAGTTGAACTGGTTGAGTTTGTCTTTCATCAAGAAGTCGATACCGTACAATGCCACGCGGCGGTAGTCGCCGATAATACGGCCGCGGCCATAAGCATCCGGCAGGCCGGTAATCACGCCTGATTTGCGGCAGCGGCGGATGTCGGGCGTATAAACGTCAAATACGCCTTGGTTGTGGGTTTTGCGGTATTTGGTGAAAATTTCGCTGACTTCGGGATTCAATTCAACGTTGTACACTTTGCACGCGTCTTGCACCATTTTCAAACCGCCAAACGGCATGATAGAGCGTTTCAAAGGCTCGTCTGTTTGCAGGCCGACAATGGTTTCCAAATCTTTGTTGATGTAGCCTGGAGCGTGGCTGGTAATACCGGAGACGATTTGCGCGTCGATTTTATACGGCTCGTGTGTACGGTTTTCAACCTTGATACCTTCCATCACTTCCGCCCACAGTTTGGTTGTGGCTTCGGTTGCTGGTGCCAAGAAAGAGGCATCGCCTTCATATGGCGTGTAGTTTTTTTGAATAAAATCGCGGACATCTACGTTGGTTTCCCAGTTGCCACCGACAAAACCTTCCCAAGCGGCTGGACGTTGCTGAACATCATTTGACATATCAAGCTCCTAATTTTATTGAAAATATAGACTGTAAATTTTCTGAAAGGATAACATCAATACCCATTTATTTACAGGGGTTTTTATGAAATAAAATTACAGATTTGGTTTTTCTTGATTTACGTCAATGAGAATAATTGTTACTTGGCACTACATCTCACTTTCCAAACATTCGTACTTAAAAACAGCGTAAAATACAAAATTCAGCCCTGAAGACAGGTGTTCTTCAGGGCTGAGTTTTTATTGCATTTTATATAAAAGGCCGTCTGAATTTTCAGACGGCCTTTTATTCACTTAATCAATTAAGCAAACGGATGATGCAAAACAATGGTTTCTTCACGGTCAGGACCGGTTGAAACAATGGCCACAGGCGCACCGCACACTTCTTCAATACGTTTCAGATAAGCTTTAGCGTTTTCAGGCAGCTTGTCGTACTCTTTCACACCGAAAGTCGACTCGCTCCAACCCGGCATGGTTTCATAAATCGGTTTGCAGGTTTCTACCGCATCGGAGCCGCAAGGCAGAATGTCGGTTTTGCTGCCATCAGGCAATTCATAACCTACACAGATATTGATATTCTCAATACCATCCATCACGTCCAGCTTGGTAATGCACATGCCGGAAATGCCGTTAACTTGAATAGAGCGTTTCAGAGCAGCTGCGTCAAACCAGCCACAACGACGCGCACGACCGGTTACGGAGCCGAACTCATGGCCGCGTTCAGCCAAGCCTGCGCCCACTTCGTCAAACAATTCAGTCGGGAATGGGCCGGAACCCACGCGGGTGGTATAGGCTTTAACGATACCCAAAACGTAATCCTGCATTTGCGGGCCCACGCCTGCACCGGCAGAAGCGGCACCTGCCAAGCAGTTGGACGAAGTTACAAACGGATAAGTACCGTAGTCGATGTCCAGCAACGTACCTTGTGCGCCTTCAAACAACAGGCTTTCGCCTTTGCGGTTTTTCTCGTTCAAAACACGGGAAACATCGGTAATCATCGGCGTAATGCGCGGTGCAACTTTTTCAATGACCGCCATCACATCTTCAACTTTTACCGGCTCGGCATTGTGCAGGTGTTGCAACTGAACATTGTAATAAGCCAAAACAGCTTCCAGTTTTTCAACCAGTTTTTCAGGGTGCAACAAGTCCACCACGCGAATCGCGCGACGGGCAACTTTATCTTCATAGGCTGGGCCGATGCCGCGACCGGTTGTACCAATTTTGCTTTTACCGCGGGAAGCTTCGCGTGCTTGGTCAAGCGCAATGTGGTAAGGCAGAATCAATGGGCAGGTTGGCGCAATTTTCAGACGGCCTTCGACGTTTTTCACACCGGCAGCGTTCAATTCATCGATTTCACCCAACAATGCTTCAGGAGAAACGACAACGCCTGAGCCGATGAAGCAGTCCAAAGTCTCGTGCAAAATGCCGCTTGGAATCAGGCGCAAAATGGTTTTTTTGCCACCGACGACCAAAGTATGGCCGGCATTGTGGCCGCCTTGGAAACGTACTACACCGCTGGTTTCTTCCGCCAGCCAGTCAACAATCTTACCTTTGCCTTCATCACCCCATTGGGCACCGATTACGACAACATTTTTAGCCATAGCCATCTAACCTTATTTCAGATACAAAATTTCAAAATAAAACTCAATCGTTCAAAGCGATTACTTTCCAAACGCCGTCTACCTGTTTCAGACGGCCTGTAACCTCTTCCGAACCGTTATAGCCGATACCGTAATCGATAACGACACATTGTCCTTGTTCGCGCAAAGCATCTACCGCTTCTTGAGCTGCGGGCATGTCTTTTACATCAACAGCCACCACGGATTCCCGTCCGATAGCAGGAAGGCGGCCGATGAAGCTGCGCAAATCAAAACTGAATCCGGCTGCAGGACGCGCTCGTCCGAAGTATCCGCCCAATCCGTCATAACGGCCGCCACGTGCCACGGCATCATGACGGTTTGAACCATAAGCCGCGTAAAGCAAACCGGTGTGGTAATTGTCAACGCGCAGTTCCGACAAATCTATATGCACTTTTTGATTTGTGAACGCATCGCATACTGCCTGCAATTCATCCAAGGCCGCACTGACTGCGGACAATTCCGGTAATTTCTCACGAGCCACAGTCAGCACTTCACGACCACCGTACAGTCGGGGCAACAATGAAAACGCTTTTGCCCACATACCGTCAAGTTTCCACTCTTTAACCAACTGGCTGACAACCTCGGCATCTTTGTCCTGCATCGATGACAGCAGGGTTGCCGATTGCTGCTCATCTAAATGCGCGGCATTTGCTAAAGAACGGAATACGCCGATATGGCCTAATGAAAGCAAAACTTCGCCCATATCGGCAATCTTCATGCTTTTCAGCATCAAATCAATCAATTCAATATCCGCTTCAATGCCTTCCAAGCCGTACATTTCCGCACCTGCCTGCAAAGGCTCGCGCATATTGAGCAATCCGTCAGGCCGCGCATGAAGCACCGAACCGGCATAGCATAAACGGTTGATGCCTTGATTGGCGGAAAGCAAGTGGGCATCAATGCGCGCCACCTGCGGCGTAATATCCGCACGGATACCGAGCTGGCGGCCGCTGAGCTGATCGACGACCAAAATGGTTTTCAAAGACAAACCGGCATCGATATGCGTCAATAAGGAATGGCTGTATTCCATCAATGGCGGTTGCACCAATTCATAACCATGCACGCGGAACAAAGCCAACAGCCGCTCACGGGCGCTTTCCAGTTGTCGGGCATTGGTCGGTAACACGTCGGCAACGTGTTCAGGAAGCTGCCAAGACTTCATGAGAATCTACCTCTGTTTTTTTGTAAACATAAAGGGCTGCTTAAATTTAAAACCAAATCAGCCTGACGACTGAAATTTTCCTGAATGCATCAACGGCAAATCCGATGCGGCTTCAACAAAACTGATTTTAAATTTAAACAGCCCCTGAGTAACGGCTTCAAACCGTCGAGTTATTAAAATCAGACTTTACCATATTAAAACGAATTTTGCACCCTGTTTACAGAGAGCGTAAAAAAACATTAAAAACAAAGGCCGTCTGAAAACCAAATGCATAGCTGCATCGTTTTCAGACGGCCTTATTCATGCCTAAACAACCCGATGCTTAACGCCAGTAACGCCACCAAGGCATATCGTCAGATCGCCATTCGTGTTGCAAGAACGGGCTTTGCGGGAAGTTGGTTTCCAAAACACGGCGTGTATCGGCAGCCAGTTGCGGCTTGTCCAGTTTTTTGTATGCCAATTCCATCATCGCCAAAGCTTCTTCGACGTAACGGGTATTTTGGTAACGGCTAACGATTTTTTGCGCACGGTTGGCCGCTGCGACATAAGCACCGCGTTTCATGTAATAACGCGCCACAGATATTTCGTTACCACCCAAAGCGTCCACCAGTTTGGCCATACGCTCGGTTGCATCGGCAGCGTATTTGCTGTTTGGATAACGTTGAACCAACTCGGCAAACGCCTGATAAGCATCGCGGTTGGCTTTCGGGTCGCGGTCGGACCAGTCTTGGGAAGCCAGCTTGTTCAAGAAAGACTGGTCTTCGTTAAACAGGACCAAACCTTTCAAGTACAGCGCGTAGTCCATATTCGGATGTTGCGGATGATGGCGTTGGAAGCGCGCAATGGCAGCCAAGGCTTTTTCCGGCTCATCGTCTTTATAATAGGCATACGCCGTATCCAACTGGGACTGCTGGGCATAGCGGCCGTTTGGAAAACGGGATTCTAAAATTTCGTATAACTTGACAGCTCGCGTATAATTGTTGCTGTTCAACTCGTCTTGCGCTTCGGCATAAAGCTTTTCCACACTCCAATCTTGAGTAATTTGGGCGTCTTTATCGATTGTGCCTTTATTTGCGCAGGCACTCAGTGCCAAACCTAAAGAAACTACTAAAAGAATTTTTTTCATGCAGAATACTTCCTTTGATAACGAAGCCGATTATAGCGATGATTTAGACTTTCCGTCATCCCCTGAAACAGAAAGTTGTGTTAATTTGACCGTTCCGCTCGAAATGGCGGGCGGAAGGCTGGATGCCGTATTGGCCAAACTCATGCCCGACTACTCGCGCAACCGCCTGAGTTCGTGGATTAAAGAGGGTGCAGTCATTGTAAACGATAAGCCCGCGCAACCCAAAGATAAAATGATAGGCGGTGAATTGATTGCCGTTACGGTACGTCCGAGCGAAGAAAACCTCGCGTTCACGCCCGAACCGATGGATTTGGACATTATTTACGAAGACGATACCGTCATCGTCATCAACAAACCGGCCGGATTGGTCGTCCATCCTGCCGCAGGCAACTGGAGCGGCACCCTGCTCAACGGCCTGTTGGCGCACTGTCCCGAATTAAGCCAAGTGCCGCGTGCGGGTATCGTACACCGTTTGGACAAAGAAACCAGCGGTCTGATGGTGGTCGCTAAAACCCTGCCGGCGCAAAACTCACTGGTTCAACAACTTCAAGAGCGCACAGTCAAACGCATTTACCGTGCAGTCGCCAACGGCATTGTTCCTTTCGACGGCAAAATTGAAACCCAAATCGGCCGCGATCCACACAACCGCCTGAAAATGGCAGTCGTCAAATTTGGCGGCAAACCTGCCATTTCCCACGTCAAAGTGTTGGAACGTTATCTGGCGCACAGCTACATCGAATGCTCGCTCGAAACCGGCCGCACCCACCAAATCCGCGTTCATATGCGCGAAGCCAACCATCCGCTGGCCGCCGATCCTGTTTACGGCAACCTGCGCCATCCATGCAGCGATGCGGTTAAAGAAGCCATCAAAGCCCTCGGCGCGCGCCAAGCCCTGCATGCCTACCGCTTGAGCTTTGTACACCCGAAAACCGGCGAAACCGTTTCCTTTGAAGCGCCTATGCCTGACGATATGTACCACCTGCTTTCCGTCCTGCGTCTGGAAGCCGGTTTGGATTCGTCCCTAAGCAACGAGGAAGAATGGCAAGAGAAATTCGGCATGGACGATGACGACGATTGGAATGAAGACGACTACGATGTCGAAGTGGTTTATGTGAGGGATTAAATCCATTTTTCAGACGGCCTAAAATATTATTTTGAGGCCGTCTGAAATCAATCCGTTCCAATATTTCAGCGACTCAAAGATTATGAAAACCATCACAGATACCCTAAACCTCACCCCGCAAGGCAAAAATTTTTTAACTGCCGACTGGTCTGCTCCTGCCAATGTTAAAACGCTTATTACCACGCGCAACGGCGGTGTCAGCGAAGGCGTATACCGCAGCCTGAATGTCGGTTCGCACGTCGGCGACAATCTGGAAGCCGTGCTCCGCAACCGCGAAATCGTACAGGAACAAGTCGGCCTGCCCGTTGCCTACCTCAATCAAATCCACAGCACCATTGTTGTAAATGCCGTCGAAGCGTTAGGAAATACACCCGACGCTGATGCCTCGGTGGATACAACGGGAACAGTCGCTTGCGCTTCGATGACTGCCGATTGCCTGCCTGTCTTGTTTTGCGACAAAGCAGGGACAGTCGTTGCAGCAGCTCATGCAGGTTGGCGCGGTTTGGCCGGTGGCGTTTTGCAAAACACTATTGCAGCAATGAATGTCGAGCCGTTGGAAATCATGGCCTATCTCGCCCCTGCCATCGGCCCTGATGCGTTTGAGGTGGGACAAGATGTATTTGATGCGTTTTGCACACCCATGCCAGAAGCTGCAGATGCGTTTGAAGACATCGGCGGCGGCAAATACCTTGCCGACATTTACGCTTTGGCGCGCATGGTTCTGCACCGCGAAGGCGTGAACATGATTTATGGCGGCACCCATTGCACTGTCTTGGAGCGCGATACTTTCTTCTCCTACCGCCGCGACGGACAAACCGGCCGCATGGTCAGCCTGATTTGGTTGGAAAAATAAGATTTTCGCCATCAAAGACAAGGCCGTCTGAAAGACTTTCCGTTTACGGTTTCAGACGGCCTAAACATTATTCGTTATAATCCGACGATACCGTAACCGGTTTCAACGAAGGAATATCCAATGAAAAAAATCCTATTGCCTGCACTCGCCCTATTGCTTGCCTCTTGCGGTTTCCACCTGAAAGGCACAGGCGTGACTTCTCAGCCGCTGCCTTATCAAAACTGGCATGTAGAAGGCGGAGCCGTCATGCAAAAAGCGCTGGAAAATGCCTTACGCCGTGCCGACGGTCATCCGGTTAGCGAAGCCGAATCACAAATCACCCTGCGCGTTGTCGACTTTCAAAAACGCCGCGATATCTACACCATCACCCGCGCCGCCGCAATCAACGAATACCTGCTGGCCATGACCGTCAAAGCCCAAGCCTTCCGCAACGGCGAGCCGGTTGGCGAACCGCTGGAAATTAAGGTTCACCGCACCATGGACTACGCCGACAGCGAAGTTTTGGGTAAACAGGAAGAGGAAGAAACCATTTGGTCTGAAATGCGCATTGACGCCGCAGATCAAATCGTCCGCCGCCTGACTTTTCTGAAGGCGCAATAATGGCTGCCGCGCCCATTGAGAGCCTGCGCCCCGATACGCCGCTCAAACCGTTGTACATTATTCACGGCGAAGAGGATTTGTTGCGCATCGAGGCTTTGGATACGCTGCGCGCAGCCGCAAAAAAACAAGGTTATCTCAACCGCGAAGTCTATACCGCCGAAAACAATTTTGACTGGAACGAGCTGTTGCAAAGTGCCGGCAGCGCAGGTTTGTTTGCAGATTTGAAACTACTGGAAATCCACATTCCCAACGGCAAACCCGGCAAAAACGGAGGCGATGCCCTGCAAACCTTCGCCGAACGCCTGCCCGAAGATACGGTTACGCTTATCCTCCTGCCCAAGCTTGAAAAAGCGCAAATACAGTCCAAATGGTTTTCCGCATTGGCAGGCAAAGGCATCGTCTTAGAAGCCAAAGCCGTTGCGCCACATGCTTTGCCGCAATGGATACAGGGCCGTCTGAAACAGCAGGGTTTGGATATCGAACCTGAAGCACTCGCCCTTTTTGCCGAGCGCGTCGAAGGCAATCTTTTGGCCGCCCGTCAGGAAATCGAAAAACTCGCCCTGCTCCATCCTCAAGGCCATTTGATCAATATTGCCGACGCAGAGGCCGCGGTTGCCACCGTCGCCCGCTTCGACGTATTCCAACTGGCGGGCGCATGGATGAAAGGCGATGCCCTGCGCGTTTCCCGTTTGCTGGACGGTTTGGAAGAAGAAGGCGAAGAGCCGGTTTTGCTGTTGTGGGCGGTTTCCGAAGACATCCGCACCCTAATCCGCCTGACTGCCGCACTCAAGCAGGGACAAAACATCCAAAGCCTGCGCAACAGCCTGCGTTTATGGGGCGACAAGCAGACCCTTGCACCGATGGCGGCCAAACGCATTTCCATCAACCGCCTGCTCGACGCGCTCAAAACCTGCGCCAAAATCGACCGCATCATCAAAGGCGCGGAAGAAGGCGATGCATGGACCGAGTTCAAACAACTCGTTACTTCGCTGGCCGCCTAAAAACCGTTTCCACGCGTCAAGAAACTTGCACGCAATACGCCCCAAAAACAGAAAATACTGTAAAATAGCGTAAACTCAAATTCAGGCCGTCTGAACCTCGCATTTCAGACGGCCTCTTCCAGCAAAAAACAAGGAAACACCAACCATATGGATAATAAAACCAAACTTCGCATCGGCGGTCTGGCCCTGCTGACCACTGCCGTATTAAGCCTCATCATCGTTCTGATCGTCGACTCATGGCCGCTCGCCATCCTGTTGGCCGCCATCATCGTAGCCGCTGCCGCAGGCGGTTTCGTTTGGACTTCACGCCGTCAGCAACGCCAATTCCTCGAGCGCCTGAAAAAATTCGACATCGATCCGGAAAAAGGCCGTATCAACGAAGCCAACCTGCGCCGTATGTACCACAGCGGCGGCCAACATCAAAAAGACGCAATTACCTTGGTTTGCTTGTCACAAAAATGTTCCGTTGACGAAGCGCACGCCATCTTCAAAAAACGTCCGACCCGTCAGGAAATGAACCAAATGGCTGCCCAACAGGCACGCGGTCAAAAACGTCCACATCGTTAATCCTGACAGTAACAGGCCGTCTGAACATCCTATCCCGTTTCAGACGGCCTGTTTTTATTTCCATCAAACCCATTTCCGTTTCCATCGCATTATGACCCGTCTTCCTACCGCCCCACTCAAACGCCGCCTCGCCGCACTGGTTTACGAACTTCTACTGACCGGCGCCGTGACCAGCATTGCCGCCCTTGCAGCCGGTATTGTCGCCATCTTTCTCAATCCAATTTCCACGCGCCTGTCCATGCTGACAACCTGTCTGATTCTGTTCTACGCATGGTGGCTCTACTTCCGCGCCAACTGGGACAAAAAAGGCCAAACCCTCGCCATGCAGACATGGAAGATCGGTTTAGCCGATAAAAACGATACCCAACCGCCCCTACCACAACTGCGCCTGCGCTTTATTTGGGCTAGCATTTTTATTGTTTTCATTCCTCTATTTGCCTACGCCGGATTGCGCCATCTGCTCAATATCCCGCCTAAAGGCGCATTCGGTGCCGCGCTCATTTGGCTCATCCTGCCATGGGGCTTCGCCCTGTTCCATCCCGACCGCCAGTTCCTCTACGACTTCTTGGCCGGAACAAGGCTGGTGGATTTGAGTCAGAAGAAAACAAATGAATAAAATCCAAAAGCGGCTCAAGCTCTAAATGAAATAAAGGCCGTCTGAAACTCAAGATACGTTTCAGACGGCCTTTAATCATAACATCAAGCGATGATTATTCTTGCCAACGTTTGAACACCAGCGAAGTATTGACGCCGCCAAAAGCAAAGTTATTGCTGACCACATAATTGGTTTGAATCTCGCGTCCGCCAGTTTGGATGTAATCCACCTTGCCGCAACGCGGATCGATGTTTTCCAAATTAACAGTCGGCGCAAACCAGCCGCTGTTCATCATTTCGATGGTAAACCAGGCTTCCAACGCGCCGCACGCGCCGAGTGTATGGCCGAGATAGCTTTTTTGCGAACTCATAGGCACAAAACCAAACACCGCCTCAGTAGCCAATGTTTCGGCAATATCGCCTTTTTCGGTCGCCGTACCGTGGCCGCTGACATAGCCGACTATATCAGGCGTAATACCGGCGTCTTTCAGCGCAAGCTCCATACATTTTTGCATGGTTTCTTTTTGCGGCTGGGTAACGTGGCTGCCGTCGCTGTTGGCACCATAGCCGACAAGCTCGGCATAGATTTTTGCACCGCGCGCACGGGCGTGTTCCAATTCTTCCAATACGAAAATGCCTGCGCCTTCGCCGATGACCAAGCCGTCTCGAGCGTTGTCGTAAGGGCGCGGCGTCAGCTCAGGTTCGCCGTTGCGGCGGCTGGCGGCATAAAGTGAATCGAAAACATAAACTTCAGACGGACAAAATTCTTCGCCGCCGCCGGCCAGCATCATATCAATCAGGCCGTATTTAATCGCTTCGTAAGCATAACCAATGCCTTGGCTACCCGAAGAACACGCGCTCGAGGTCGGGATAATGCGGCCTTTCAAGCCGAAGAAAATACCGATATTGGCGGCAGTCGTATGCGGCATCATACGCACATAAGTATTGGCGTTGAAATTGCGCGATGTGCCTGTTATCAAAAGTTCGCCCATATCGCCGATGTCCTTGGTGCTGCCGACAGACGAACCGCACGCTACGCCCATACGGCCGTCTGTAATGCTTTCATCACCCAGCAAGCCTGCATCCGTCAAGGCTTGTTCCGCTGCATCAACACACAAATGCGATACGCGACCCATGCTTCTAAGCTGCTTGCGCGTCCAGTGTTCGGGAGGAGAATAGCCTTCAATCGGCGCACCCAGTTGCGCTTCCAATTCAGGAAAGCGTCCACTCCAGTCCATGTATTTGACCGCGTTTTTTTCGGCTTTAAAGGCCGTCTGAATACTTTGCCAATCACGGCCGAAGGCGGTAATACCGCCGATACCTGTTACTACGACTCTTCTGGTATTCAACACAAACCTCCGTTCACAGCAATCACTTGGCGCGTAATGTACGCCGCTTTTTCATCCATCAAAAAGCGCACCGCATGCGCCACTTCCTCGGGCAATCCCATACGCGCGGCAGGGATGGCCTTTAAGATTTCTTCGACAGGCACGTTCTCATCGATAATATCGGTATCGATAAGACCCGGCGCCACACAGTTGACGGTAATTTTGCGTTTTGCCAACTCAACTGCCAAGGCTTTTGCTGCGCCGATTAGGCCCGCTTTGGACGCGCTGTAATTGACCTGACCGCGGTTGCCCGTCAAACCGGACACCGATGCCATGCACACAATCCGTCCTGCTTTGCGGCGGCGGATCATCGGCATGGTCAAAGGGTGCAACACATTATAAAAACCGTCCAAATTGGTACGCAGCACCAAGTCCCAATCATCATCAGTAAACGCAGGAAACGCATTGTCGCGCGTCAGGCCGGCATTCAACACCACGCCGTAATATGTGCCGTTTACCTCAATGTCGGCAATCAAAATTTCACGGCAGGCTTCACGGTCAGATACGTCAAACTGCAACACGCGCGCATTTCTACCCAATGCACGGATTTCTTCCGCGACAGCTTCCGCTTCATCGCGGCGGCTGCGGCAGTGGACGACAATATCAAAGCCGTCCTGCGCCAAACCAAGTGCGACGGCTTTGCCGATACCGCGATTAGACCCTGTAATTAAAATAGTTTCACTCATACGTTTTCTCACTATATCGACAGGCCGTCTGAATCTTTGTCTTTTCAGACGGCCTTGTAAACGGTTTAAATGATTTGACCGTCTTTCGGACTGTACACATTTAAAGAGGCTTTTGCCAGCAAACCGTCCGGCGGCAACAGATGCTTCACATCTTCCGGCGCATCCGTCCAGCGCAACTCGCAATCAAATACGCCCATGCCGCCCAAATCCTGAATGGACACATGCGCCCTGACTTCCAACTCAATACCGACAGGCACTGAATCGGCAAACAAATCCAGCTTACGCGTTCCCAATAAAAAACCCAAACGGACAGGCTCTCCGGCCTTTAAAGCCTCAATGCCTGCAAACGCGCCTATGCCCTGCGCCATCAATTCCATATAAGCCATAGACGGCAACACGCCGTCCTGCAGCAAAATATGCTTATCGCCAACCGGCGCACGGCAAACCGTATAGTCATCGCCAAATTCTTTCACACAGTCGATAAGCACCATATGTCCGCTGTGCGGAAGCAGCGAAGCCACATCATAAATCGGGGCACTCGGTATTGAAGGCATAAAATGTCATCCGGGAATAAATTACGTTACAATATGCATTATAACAGAGCCTAGCTTTTACTAACTCATTTCATTACAATGTATGAAAATGTAAAACATTGAAAGACATCATGCCTCAAAACGTTTGCCGTTTCAGCTTCAATATCGCCGCATGGCAGGCCTCCTCCAGCAAAATCAGTACGCCGGAGCAATGGCAGGACTGGGCGCAGGGAAAACTCGATACCACCTCCCTGCCGGAGTGCAAACCCGCGCTCTCCTTTTTGCCGCCTATGCAACGCCGCCGCTTGGGTAAAGCGGCACGCTTGGTTTGTGATGCCGCATGGAATCTGGCTGACCAATATCCCGAAAGCGTACCGGTTTACGTTTCGCACGACGGCGAAAGCAACCGCAGCTTTGAATTATGGCAAGAGCTTTTGAACACGCATACCGTATCCCCGACCTCATTCGGCCTGTCCGTCCACAACGCAACGATTGGGCAATGGTCGATGTTGCGCAAAGACATGAGCGAACATACCGCGTTGGCCGTTGCCGCCGACTCCTTTGAAACCGCGTTGACCGAGGCATTCGCGCTTTTGCAAGACGGTGCACCGTCTGTTTTAGTAATTGTCGCCGATGATCCGTTATCCGAAGACTATCCCGTCTTGGCTACACGTGCACCGTTTGCCTATGCATTGGCACTGGTCATTACCAAAGGCGAAGACTATACCTTAAGCTTGGAAACCACAGCCGCAAGGCCGTCTGAAAATCCTAACGATACAACAGTCGAGCCCTATTGGAGCAGCTTGGAGTGGATACGCTTCCTGCTTTCAGACGGCCGACAACATACTCAACACTATATCGGTAGAAACTGGCACTGGCAGAAAAACGCATGAAGACTTTAGACTATTTCCGTCGCTTTTTTGCTACACTCTTCGGCTTCATCCTCTTCGGCGTTGCAGGCGTATTGTTCAAAATCGCACTTTTGCCCTATACGCTAAAATCGACCAAAGGCGACATCAAACGCCAACTTGAAGCAAGACGCATGATAGGCAAAGTTTGGCGTTTCTTCGTCGGCTACCTGCAATGGTCGGGCGTATTGAGCGTCCGTTTCAACGGCTTGGAAAAACTCGGCAAACCCGGTCAGCTCATTCTTGCCAACCATCCCTCGCTTTTGGATGTCGTCTTGCTGATCAGCCATTATTCCGAGCCGAACGTACTGGTTAAAAAAGACCTGTTGCACAACCCCAGCATGAAAAGCCAGATTATCGCTTCCGGCTACATCCCCAACGATGAAAGCATGGAAATGCTGGAAGAAATCGATGCCGTGTTCAAAAGCGGGCAAAGTCTGCTGATTTTCCCCGAAGGCACGCGCACAGGTTGGGACGGACAGGTTAAAATGCACCGCGGCGCCGTATCGCTCGGTTTGCGCAGCGCATCAGTCATCACGCCCGTGTGCATCAAGATGACGCCGCCCAATTTTAAAAAGGGGCAGCCGTGGTACAAAATCCCGCCACAAAAAATTCATTATGAAATTACCGTCGGCGACGACATCCTGCCGGAAGAATGGCTGGCAGAAAAACCCCTGCCCATCGCGGCACGCCGTTTAAACGAATACCTGCAAGACTATTTTACAAGGAAAACCACATGAGCAATTTAGAAAACCAAATCAAACAATTAATCATCGACAGCTTGGGCTTGGAAGACATTACCGTTGCCGACATCGGCAGCGAAGATCCGCTTTTCGGCGACGACGGCCTGGGCCTGGATTCGGTTGATGCATTGGAACTTGGTTTGGCTGTACAAAAAACCTTCGGTTTCCAGCTCGACGGTGAAAACGACAACCTGCGCGAAAACTTCGCCAACGTCAAAACTCTGGCCGAGTTCGTCAAGAGCCGCCAAGCATAAGGGAGAGAGAAGATGACCGAACAAGAAGTACGCACCCTGCTGACCGATGCACTGGTTAACCTGTTTGAAATCGAGCCGGAACGCATCAAACCCGAAACCAACCTCTACGAAGATTTGGAAATCGACAGCATCGACGCCATCGACCTTATCGACCACATCAAACGCGAAACCGGCCGCAAACTGCAAGCCGAAGACTTCCGCAATGTGCGTACCGTAGAAGACGTGGTTCAAGCAGTTTTGAAAGTACAACAAGATTCCTGATTACGCTTTGAATCAGCATATTTTCAGACGGCCTTGTCAATCGGCAAGGCCGTCTGAAAATCAATCGCGAACATGAAAATACTAGGAAAACTCCTACTGGCCCTCGCCAGCCTCGCCTATCCGCTCCTATGGTATTACGGCAGGGAAAACGGCGCATTTTTCTGGCTTGCAGCGGCCATGTGTGTATTATGGCTGATACGCGCCGCCATGCCGCAAACCACAGCCCAACGCATTACGGCGATTATCCTTGCCGCCTTTTTTGCGGCGGTACTGGTTTTCAGACGGCCCGACTCGATGTATTGGTATCCCGTCGCCGTCAACACGCTGATGCTTGCCGTTTTCGGCGGCAGCCTGTTTGCCAAACAAACCGTTATCGAACGCCTCGCCCGACTGCAACACCCCGACCTGCCGCCCGAAGGCGTGCGCCACACCCGGCGCGTTACGCAAATCTGGTGCGCGTTCTTTATCTTTAACGGCGCAACCGCCGCCATTTTGGCAGGCTTGCAATATTACGACTGGTGGGCGGCTTATACAGGCATTGTGTCGTATGTGTTAATGGGAATCTTATTTGCCGGAGAATGGGTGTATCGGAAATTGGTTTTGAAGGTTTAAACCATTAAAATTATTTCATCAATTGGACGAATAACCATAATGAAAAAAATTATCCTACTCACCCTGATTTCCTTCACATTTACCGCATGCTCTTCGACGTCTAAAACGCCTTTATCCCCTGAAGAAAAGGCGGAAGCCGAATACAAGAAAAATTATACGGAAGTTGCCAGCCACACCATCAAAACGCGCTCGGGAAACCTGACTGTCATTGACCGAATACACAATCGTTATTCTGACGATACTACAACCAGCAGCATGAATTTGATGATTATTCGGAAATCCAATACGGTAAAAGCAAGGGCTGCACAAACAGCCGTATTTACAGCAACTTTTGCATTATTCATTCTTGCCGGTAGTAGCGGTCATATTGGATATGAAGGCCCTGACCTGCTGGGCAAACACAATTTAAGCGGGAAGCCCATTAAACCGAATTTTGCGAATCCCGTTTTTGAACAATTTTCCCCCAAAGTTCGCGATTGGGCGGCAAAACGGTCATTTAAAGGCAATAGTGCCAATAAAAAACTATTTGTCCAACCGGGCCGTTTCTATTTGGTTTATGAAAAATTCAATAAACGAGACCGATTCTTTCTGAACAATGAAGTCAGCCTTTTTTTAGATGGACAAAACGGCAAAACCGATCGCTTACTCCATTGCTTCAAAAGAAGTGAAAGCCATTCATTGGAAGAGTGGCAGGCAAATGATTACGAATTGGTACGCCAAACGACAAACAAACAATACGATGAATGCTTGGCACAACTCAAAGAAGATGCCAAAGCAAATACATCGAAATTATAAAACCTTAGAACCATCATGCACCTAACCCGAATCCTATCCCCCGACCTACCCCAACACGACCTTATCGCCACCCATCCGAATTGGACGCGTGCTGATTTCAACCGTGCGGTTTTCCATCTGTCAGGCCGTCTGAAAGAGGCAGGCGTGCAAACGGCCGCGTTGTGGTTTGACGATGCCGCGCTGTTTGCCTGTGCCGTGTTGGCAGTATGGCATTCTGGCGGAAAGGTTTTATTATTACCCAATTTGGCGCAAGACAATTTGGATTGGGGCAAGACGGCAGAAGCGTTTTTAACGGATTCAACAGATAAAAAGCTGTCTTCAGACGGCCTGAACATTTGGCACTTGCCTGATGTATTGACTCAAACAGAATCGGAAGCGCTGCACACCTATCCTGAAAACCATCTGATTCCCGACGATGCCGAAGCATGGCTGAAAACATCAGGCTCCAGCGGCGAAGCGCAGATTATTGTGAAAACCGCCGCGCAAATGCAGGCAGAAGTCCTGACTTTGGCAAATACGCTGCCATTTGGACAACACGGTGAAACCGTGATCGGCAGCGTGATTCCGCAACACCTTTACGGCTTCACATTCCGCTTCGCACTCGCGCTGACAATGGGTTGGACTATGGAGCGACAGCAGGCGGTTTATCCGGAAAACCTGCTTTCCAGCACGGCCGCACATGATAAAGTGGTTTGGATTGCCAGCCCGGCCGTACTCAATCGCTTGGGTGAAAACCGCAACTGGCAGAGTATCGGCCATAAAATTGCAGGCATTGTCTCGGCCGGCGGCGCATTGCCCGCAGCCACGGCAGATTTGCTGCAACAGGCTGCCGTCCGCCCGTTTGAAGTCTATGGCAGTACCGAAACCGGCGTAATTGCCTCACGTTGCGAACGCCAAGAATGGCAGCCTTTCAATGGCGTGGAAATCGGGCAAAACAAAGAAGGCGCACTTTGGGCTTCTTCGCCTTGGTCGCCCGAACGCCGTCAAACAGCCGATTTGATCGAGCCGCAAGATGATGGTTTTCTGTTACTCGGTCGCCAAGACCGCATTATTAAATTTGAGGACAAACGCGTGTCGCTGACCCAAATCGAACACGAACTTTTACAACACCCTTGGATTGCCGACGCCCATTGCGGCCGTCATCCGCAACATCAACGCATTGCCATATGGGCGGCATTGAACGCAGACGGTATCGCTGCCTTGCGCGAGAAAGGCCGCGCTGCGGTCGCCGATACGCTCAAACGCCATCTGGCCGCCACGCAGGACACCATCGCCCTGCCGCGCTACTGGCGTTTTACTGACAGCCTGCCGCGCAATGCCCAAGCCAAAATCGCTGCGGCGGATTTTCAGACGGCCTTTACCGTTGCCCAAACTTCGCCTGTTTGGTCGAAAACAACATCTGACGATGAAAACAATACCGAAACTTTTATTGGCCGCGTGCCTTTGGATTTGGTTTATTTCGGCGGCCATTTTGCCACCTTCCCGCTGGTTCCCGGCGTGGTCGAGCTGCAATGGGTGCGCAACCTGATCGCACCCCAGCCATGGGGCAAACAGCGCATCATCCGCATCGAAAATCTAAAATATCAGCAGTTTATCCGTCCTCATGATGAAGTGTCGGTAGAGCTGAAATTTGATGAAGGTAAAAATAAACTAAGCTTTAAAATCAACAACGGAGAGCATCCGTGTGTATCAGGACGGATTGTGTTTGAGGCCGTCTGAATATACTTATTAACTTTTTAGTGGAAAACCAACAATATGCAACTCTTCCCTGCCCTAGAACAACGCTATTCCCACGAACACCAGTCCGCAGGCGAGGCTCAACGTCTGGCTCAAGAAATCGCTTTTGCACCGATTGTGTTCCAAGTTTCCCGCCTGATGGTGAAATTTGGCATTCTGGACCTGCTGAACGACCATCCAGACGGCCTCACTCAAGCCGAAATTGCTGAAAAAGCGAAAATCAGCAACTACGCGGCACAAGTCCTGCTGGAAGCTTCGCTGTCTATCGGCACTGTCTTGACTCGCGACAACCGCTATTTCATCAGCAAGGCCGGTTGGTTTGTCCTCAAAGACAAAATGGCCCGCGTCAACATGGATTTCACGCAGGAAATCTGCTACCTAGGCATGTTTGATTTGGAAAAAACCCTGCAAACCGGCAAGCCCGAAGGCCTGAAAGTATTCGGCGACTGGCCGACCATTTACGAAGGCTTGTCTTCATTGCCAAGCGTCGCGCAGGAAAAATGGTTTGCATTCGACCATTATTATTCCGACAACTCCTTCGCCGAAGCACTGAACACCGTGTTCGCCAAACCGGTTAAAAAACTGCTCGATGTCGGCGGCAATACCGGCCGCTGGGCGGAACAATGCGTCAACCACAATGCCAAAGTCGAAGTAACCATCATGGATCTGCCGCAACAAATCGGCTTGATGCGCGAGGCGACTAAAGGCAAAAACGGCGCGGACCGTATCCACGCCCATCCGGCCAACCTGCTTGATCCTGAGATTCCGTTCCCAACCGGTTTTGACGCGATCTGGATGAGCCAATTCCTAGACTGTTTCACCGAAGAACAAGCCACCAGCATTCTTCAACGCGCCGCTGCATCTATGAGCGAAAACACCAGCCTCTACATCATGGAGCCTTTCTGGGACAGACAACGCTACGAAACCGCTGCCTACTGCCTGACCATGACCAGCCTGTATTTCACTGCCATGGCCAACGGCAACAGCAAAATCTTCCATTCTGAAGACCTGATCCGTTGCGTTGAAAAAGCCGGATTGAAAGTAGCGGAAATTTCAGACGGCATCGGCCGCGGCCACAGCATCTTGCGCTGCGTTAAGGCCGTCTGAACATCATCTTTTAAACCCTAAAAAGAGACCGACCCCAACAGCCATTTCGGCTATCGGGGTCGGTTTGTTTTTGGTATCCGTTTTAAAACATCAGCCGCGCAACATCCATATTGCACACACTAACACAATCGCTACCGACAAAGCGGCAAGCAGTTGTCCCATTCCTGCCAATTTAGGCTGTTGGGCATCAATAGTTTTAAAGCCACTCATCATCGGCGTAATCAAATCCTGTTTTTTCACAAAGCGATACAGCAAAACAGCCGCGATATGTACACCCGCCAAAACAGCTAAAACATTAAAGAAATTGACATGGATTTTTCGCGCCAGCGTACCGGCGTGTTCGCTGACCAAATGATTTAAAAAGCCGGAATTGGTAAACGTATTTTCATCGGCGGCAAATAAGCCTGTGGCCGTCTGAAAAACCAAGGCGGCCAATAAAGCGATGACCATCAGCGCGCCCAAAGGATTGTGGCCGACCAATTCGTCTTCAGACATTTGACCTTGCGTATAGCGGCGGATTTCGGAAAAAGGACGCACAAAACGGCTGAATCTTGCCGTATCGCTGCCCCATATCCCCCAGCACAAGCGGAAAACCACCAAAGCCAGCATCAACAAGCCGCCGCGCAAGTGCCATACCAGCATATCGCCGCCTCGGGTGGCGCTGTACCACATGAATCCCATCAATAACACCAAGAGCCAATGGAACAGGCGCGTAGGTGCGTCCCAAACTTTTATTTTTTGCTTCATTACCTTTTACTTTCTGATTTAAAATTAAATTTCTTATCTTGGAAGATTACGCCATGCAGCCCATCTACACGCTTCCCGAATCGCTTCAGGCCTTTCAGACGGCCTTAGTATTTCCCGACGTATTCCGCCCTCGTGCCCAAGAGTCGCACAAAGGCACATACGGCACGCTTACCATTATCGGCGGCGCAACGGGAATGAGCGGTGCGGTAGTTTTGGCAGCTACAGCCGCCATATATCAAGGATGCGGCAAGGTTTGGGCGGGTTTCAACCAAGCCACGCTGCCTTTTGCCATCATTCCCGAACGCCCTGAAATCATGCTCGCCACTGCGGCCCAACTGATGGAGCACAACGATGTCAGCGCACGGGTAATCGGCTGCGGATTCGGTTTGGACGGATTATCAGAGCAGCTGCTGCTCCAAATCCTGTCGACACACCATGACCGGCCTTTATTGCTCGATGCAGATGCCTTGACACTGCTGGCCCGTTCTCCCGAATTGGCCGAACGCCTCAAATCGTACAAACATATCATCCTGACACCTCATCCGGCCGAAGCCGCCCGCCTACTCGGTACCGATACTCAATCAGTTCAAGCCGACAGGCAAAAAGCCGTAACCGAAATCAGCCGTAAATATGCCGCAACCGTCGTGTTAAAAGGCCATCATACATTGGTGGCCACGGCAGACGGCATAGTCTATACCAACACCAGCGGCAATGCCGGTTTGGCCACCGCAGGTAGCGGCGATGTCTTGAGC
The DNA here is from genome assembly GCF_001814095.1 of Neisseria sp. HMSC068C12. Taxonomy (NCBI): domain Bacteria; kingdom Pseudomonadati; phylum Pseudomonadota; class Betaproteobacteria; order Neisseriales; family Neisseriaceae; genus Neisseria; species Neisseria sp. HMSC068C12. Next base: position 158,447 of record NZ_KV814829.1, read on the forward strand.
GGCATTATCGGCAGCCTGCTGGCACAAGGCATTCCGACATTCCAAGCCGCCTGCGCCGGCGTATGGCTGCACGGAGCGGCAGCCGATGTTATCAAACACAGCGGCCAAATCGAAACCGGTATGCTCGCCGGAGAAATCGCACCTGCCGCCCGATGGCTGCGCAATATTTTATCAAAAGAGTAATACTATCTATATCATAAATACAAATTGCAGGCCGTCTGAAAATCAATCTCTATTTTCAGACGGCCTGGTTTATTTTTAAGTCATTTTGCAAATTAAGGTTAAGGCGTGTATCCTTGATTTCCCTTAAAAACAACTTCACAACATATTATCATGAGTATCCTCAATAAAATCAGCAACTTTATTGGAAAAACATTTTCCCTTTGGGCGGCGCTCTTTGCCGGCATCGCTTTTTTCGCACCCGACACCTTCAAATGGGTCGGCCCTTACATTCCTTGGCTTCTGGGCATCATTATGTTCGGCATGGGCTTGACGCTCAAACCTTCCGACTTCGATATTTTGTTCAAACGCCCCAAAGCCGTCATCATCGGCGTGATTGCACAATTCGCCATCATGCCGGCAACCGCCTATCTGCTGGCCAAGCTGTTAAACCTGCCTGCCGAAATCGCAGTCGGTGTGATTTTGGTCGGCTGCTGCCCGGGCGGCACGGCTTCCAATGTAATGACTTATCTGGCGCGCGGCAATGTGGCTTTGTCGGTTGCCGTTACATCGGTTTCTACTCTGATTTCTCCATTGCTGACCCCCGCTATCTTCCTGATGCTTGCCGGTGAAATGCTGGAAATCCAAGCGGGCAGTATGTTGATGTCCATCGTCAAAATGGTTTTATTCCCCATCGTTTTGGGCTTGATTGTCCATAAAGCCTTGGGCAACAAAACTGAAAAACTGACCGACGCGCTGCCGCTGGTTTCCGTTGCCGCCATCGTACTGATTATCGGCGCGGTAGTCGGCGCCAGCAAAGGCAAGATTATTGAAAGCGGCCTGCTGATTTTCGCGGTTGTCGTACTCCACAACGGCATCGGCTATCTGCTCGGCTTCTTTGCCGCCAAATGGACCGGCCTGCCTTATGATGCACAAAAAACGCTGGCCATCGAAGTCGGTATGCAAAACTCAGGCTTGGGTGCCGCCCTTGCCGCCGCACACTTTGCCGCCGCGCCGGTCGTTGCCGTTCCCAGCGCATTGTTCAGCGTGTGGCACAATATCTCCGGCTCGCTTCTGGCAACTTATTGGGCAGCCAAAGCCGATAAAAATAAAGAATCCTAAACGTCTTTAATCATAAGCCGTCTGAACAGGGATAAACGAAATCAACGATTTCTGCCTTACCTGTTCAGACGGCCTTTATTTTGAAATCAAGCAGTATTATTGTTTCACTGCTTCGATTTGGATATTTATGTTAACTTTTTTGCTCATACCGGCACTTACCAAATAATCCAAGCCCCATTTGGTACGGTCGATGGTGGTGCTGAAATCGCCGCCGCACACTTCTGCTTTTAACATCGGGCTTTGGTAGCAGTTGAATTTGTCGGCTTTGAGTTTCACCGGCGCAGTTTTGCCGTTCATAGTCAGATTGCCATCAACGGAAAGCAGTTTTTTGCCGTTGAAATTGAATTTGGTGGATACAAAACGGATTTCAGGGTATTTGTCTGCATTGAAAATATCGGCAGATTTCAAGTGTTGGGTAAAGCGGTCAGAACCGGTTTGCAGTTTGGACAAAGGCAATACGATATCGATTGAGCCTTGGCGTTTGGCACGGTCAAATTCCAAATTGCCGGTCAAACCATAAATACCGCCGACGTTGGTGCTGGTGTTGAAATGGTCGATGGCAAAGCGGGCATTGGCATGGAATTCGTCCACTTTATAAACAGCGGCAGACGCAGCAGAAGCCAACATGGCCGAACACAATGCAAACATGATTTTTTTCATCGTCTTATCCTTAGAAATGTGAGAAGTTCCCTATCATATCACTTTTTGATGCCAACATTTTTTGCAAATGAGAAAGACAACGTTTCATCCTAAGAAAACTTCAGGCCGTCTGAACGAGAGGACAGCAAATTCAGGTGAAGCAAACACAGTTTAGTTTTATTACAAAATAGCGTGCTTCATCGCTCGTAATTGGTATAAAATAGCCAGTTATTTCTACAACGGGCCGCCAACCAACCAGCCTATTTCAGACGGCCTCAGCATAAAACAAAGGAACAAAAATGCCTGAATACCGCTCCAAAACCTCTACCCACGGCCGCAATATGGCAGGCGCGCGCGCATTGTGGCGTGCGACCGGCGTCATGGAAACCGACTTCGGCAAACCGATTATCGCCATTGCCAACTCCTTCACCCAATTCGTCCCAGGCCATGTGCACCTGCACAATATGGGCCAACTGGTTGCCCGTGAAATCGAAAAAGCCGGCGGCATTGCCAAAGAATTCAACACCATCGCCATTGACGACGGCATCGCCATGGGCCACAGCGGCATGCTCTACTCCCTGCCCAGCCGCGACCTGATTGCCGACTCCATCGAATACATGGTCAACGCCCACTGCGCCGATGCTCTGGTCTGCATTTCCAACTGCGACAAAATCACCCCAGGCATGCTGATTGCCGCCATGCGCCTGAACATTCCGACCATCTTCGTTTCCGGCGGCCCGATGGAAGCCGGTAAAGTTATCGGCGTAGCCAATATTCAACCAGAACGCCGTTTGGACTTGATTGACGCTATGATCGAATCGGCTGACGACAATATCAGCGACAAACAAGTCGAAGAAGTCGAGCAAAACGCCTGCCCGACTTGCGGCTCCTGCTCCGGCATGTTTACCGCCAACTCCATGAACTGCCTGACCGAAGCACTCGGCCTTTCCCTGCCGGGTAACGGTTCATACTTGGCGACCCACACAGGCCGCAAAGAATTGTTCCTCGAAGCCGGCCGCATGATTGTCGAAATCACCAAACGCTACTACGAGCAAGACGACGAAACCGTATTGCCGCGCAGTATTGCCACTAAAAAAGCGTTTGAAAACGCCATGACCATGGACATCGCCATGGGCGGCTCTACCAATACCATCCTGCATTTGCTCGCCGTTGCCAACGAAGCGGGCGTGGATTTCAAAATGGCCGACATAGACCGCCTGAGCCGCGTTGTACCTTGCATCTGTAAAACCGCGCCAAACAACCACGACTACTACATGGAAGACGTGCATCGCGCCGGCGGCATTTTCGCCATCCTGAAAGAATTGGACAAAGCAGGCAAACTGCACACCGACGTGTACACCATCCACGCGCCGACCCTGAAAGACGCAATTGAAAAATGGGACGTGACCAACCCTGAAAACACCCATGCCATCGAGCGTTTCAAAGCAGCTCCCGGCGGCGTGCGCACTACTCAGGCGTTCTCGCAAAACCGTATGTGGAAAACCCTCGACCTCGACCGCGAAAAAGGCTGTATCCGCGATGTTGAACATGCCTACTCGCAAGACGGCGGTTTGGCAGTATTGTTCGGCAACATCGCCGAGCGCGGCTGCGTGGTGAAAACCGCAGGCGTGGACGAGAGCATCCTCAAATTTACCGGCCGCGCCCGCGTGTTTGAAAGCCAAGAAGACGCAGTAGAAGGTATTTTGGGCAATCAAATCGTGGCCGGCGATATCGTCATTATCCGCTACGAAGGCCCTAAAGGCGGCCCGGGTATGCAAGAAATGCTGTATCCGACTTCTTACCTGAAATCCAAAGGTTTGGGCAAAGCCTGCGCCCTGCTGACCGACGGCCGCTTCTCCGGCGGTACTTCCGGCCTGTCCATCGGTCACGCTTCGCCTGAAGCGGCAGAAGGCGGCGCAATCGGTTTGGTACACGAAGGCGACGCCATCGAAATCGATATTCCAAACCGCAGCATCCACCTTGTCATTTCCGATGAAGAGCTTGCCGCACGCCGTGCCGAAATGGAAGCACGCGGCAGCAAAGCGTGGAAACCGGAAAACCGCGACCGCTACGTCTCCGCAGCCCTGCGTGCCTACGGCGCGATGGCGACTTCCGCCGACAAAGGCGCAGTACGCGACGTATCGCAAATCGAACGTTAATTAACCTGACTTTAAGGCCGTCTGAACGCTTTCAAGTGTTTCAGACGGCCTTCATTCAAACGGACAAATATGGACAAATTCATTTTAGCGATGATCGGCATGGCCATTGCCCTGTTGATTATTATTGGCGGCGGATTTATCGCTGTCGAATATTTCAAATCCCATCCTGAAGCATTCCAAGTCAAGCCGCTATCAAAATAATCATTTAACGGCATGAGTTTCAAAGAAAAAGAGCCGTAGCTCAAGGCCGTCTGAACGCAGTACATATAATGAAACACATTCTTTACTGGCTGGGTGGTTTTGCCGTCGCCCTCGGTATATTCCAATACTACGAAACCCATCGCTATTCCGAAGACCAGCTCATCTACGCCCAACCGCCGCAAAATCGTTCTGCCGTTGCCGATTTTGACGCCTTGGCGTATTTAAACTTCCTCCGCGCCTCAGCCAATCTGCCCGCACTGGCGCACTCAGCCACACTCGAACGCGCCGCGCGTAATCATGCCCGCTATCTGCTGCAAAACCCTGACGACGGACATGACGAAAAAAATATACGCAATCCCTTTTATACAGGCCCACGCCCATCAGACCGCACGCGCAAAGCCGGTTATGCCTATAAAGGCGTGCACGAAAACGTCAGCACCGGCCAGCACCCGCCAAACGAAAAAATCAACGACCATCTGCCTGCCCAACATCAGCTGGACAATCTAATGACGGCGATTTACCACCGTCTCTCCTTACTCGATCAAAATATCGACGAGGCCGGAGCGTCGTTTGAATCACAAGGCAAACAAATCGCGTTAAGCATCAATCAAGGCGACAGCAGATTCAACAGCCTCTGCCAAAAAAACCGCCCCCTATCCGACCTCAGCCGTTCGTTTTATCAAGATGCCTGTCATGGTCATGCCATTGTTTATGCGGATGAAATTTCCAACCGCAAAACCCAGCCTTACATCACCTATCCGCAAGGCAACTTCGCTTCGCCGGTTTTCCACGGCGAACGTCCCGACCCTATGCCGCATTATGAAATGACCGGCAATCCGATCAGCATCGCCTTCTCAGAACAATCGCCTCCGGTCAAAATGCGTTCGTTCAAACTGTATCAGGACACAAAAGAAATCAGAGACGTCAAAATCTTAGATAAAGATAATGACCCGAACCGCCTCCTGACCGAACGTCAATTTGCGCTGTTTCCTTTACAACCATTGGAATACGACACCGACTACCGAGCCGTGTTCGAATACCGTCAAAACGGAAAAGACAAAACGGCCGAATGGACATTCAGCACGCAAAAACCCGATTATCCTTACTTCATCGTCAAAGGCGGTGAAACGCTGGCCATCGAATCCGGACAAAAATATTTTATCCATTGGCAGGATTTTTGGTGCTTGAAGCAATGCGAACGCTACAACTACCGCATGAACCGCGACACCCAAATCGACATTATCGAACGACAGGCCGGCGGTATTATTATCCGTGTCAACGGAAGCAAAGGCAGCAGCATCCGCTTAATGCCCGAAGGCGAAGACAGGCGCGCCATTACACTTTATTTATGGAAATAAAGCCGTTTTCAGACGGCATGAAGCACCAAAAAGCTGATAAAATACCGCCTCACCCCCCTATGGCAAGCTATCCAATATGACCAAACATCCGCAAACAGCAGCCAATACCCGCTATGCCTTTGCCAGCATTGCCGCCATGTTGGCCGCATTTTTACTGTTCGTTGCCGTGATGTTGCTGCCTTTGGGGCTGACGGCGGACACCCAAGTGAGCCTAATACGGTTTTCACTCTACGCAATCGTGCTATTTGCCGTACTTGGCGGTATTTTTTCTGTACGCGTTGCCTATTTGCGTAAAAAGAACGGAGCATGACATGACCCAAGCCGATAAAATCCCACAAGAAATCCGCCTCCAGCAAGAGCGGCGCGTACTGACTTTGGTCTATGTTGACGGTGCCAAGAGCCTTCCTGCCGAATACCTGCGCGTGTACTCGCCCAGCGCGGAAGTGCGCGGACACGGTGCCGGCCAAGATGTTTTGCAAACAGGCAAAGCCGAAGTCAGCATTACCGATTTAGACCCCGTCGGCCAATACGCCTTGAAAATTACTTTTTCAGACGGCCACGACAGCGGCCTTTACGACTGGGACTATCTCTACCGACTGGCGCACAATCAAGACGCGCTTTGGCAAGACTATCTCGACCGCCTCGAGAAAGCAGGCGCGTCTAGAACGCCAAGTGCAGAAGATTTAAAACCCAAACGCACACATTCCTGCGGTAGCGGCGGTTGCGGCGGAAAGGCCGTCTGAAAAAAGGCGAAGCCGACATTGGACGACGGCAGAATCATTGACGGCAAAGCGTTCATCTCCCCGCCCAAAAAAGGATGGGTAGTGGCCATCTTCGGCGATACCAAAGCCTGCCCGCAGGCAGTGCGCGCCGCGCAAAACGCAGATGTTTTGGTGCATGAAGCAACCTTTGCGGCAGGCGATGAAGAAACAGCGGAACGAGTATTCCATTCGACCGCATCCGATGCCGCCAAGCTGGCCTTGCAAGCCAATGTGAAAGAACTTTACCTGACCCACATCAGCGCACGTTATACCGAAGAAGAGCAATGCCTGATGCTGGAGCGGCAGCCACAAACTATATTTCCCGCGTCGAAAGTGGTTGGCGATTTCGACGTATTCAATATCTGAATCCGTATTATTTTAAGAAGGCAGACACTATGAGCGACCACAAAACCCATTTCGGCTTCTCTACCGTTGACGAAGACGAAAAAGCAGGCAAAGTTGCCGAAGTCTTCCACTCCGTGGCAAAAAACTACGACATTATGAATGACGTAATGTCCGGCGGTCTGCACCGTGTTTGGAAACATTTCACCATCAATACCGCCCGCCTGAAAAAAGGCGACAAAGTATTGGACATCGCCGGCGGTACTGGCGATTTGTCCCGAGGCTGGGCGAAACGTGTGGGCAAAGAAGGCGAAGTTTGGCTGACAGACATCAACTCCTCCATGCTGACGGTCGGCCGCGACCGCCTGCTCAACGAAGGCATGATTCTGCCCGTATCGTTGGCAGACGCTGAAAAATTGCCGTTTCCCGACAACTATTTCAATCTGGTTTCCGTCGCATTCGGCCTGCGCAACATGACGCACAAAGATGCCGCGCTGAAAGAAATGTACCGCGTATTGAAACCGGGCGGCACCCTGCTGGTGTTGGAATTCTCCAAAGTGTACAAACCTTTGGAAGGCGTGTACGACCTCTACTCTTTCAAACTGTTGCCGATTATGGGCAAACTGATTGCCAAAGATGCCGACAGCTACCAATACCTCGCCGAGTCCATCCGTATGCACCCCGACCAAGAAACCTTGAAGCAAATGATGCTGGATGCAGGCTTCGACAGCGTGGATTACCACAACATGAGCGCAGGCATCGTTGCCCTGCATAAAGGCGTGAAATTCTAAGGCCGTCTGAAACAAACACAAAGGGCGTGATTGATAGACACGCCCTTTGTTTTTAAACCTTACCCAAGCCAATCTGACACAAAACAAAGGCCGTCTGAACAGCCGTAAAATGAAATTAAGGATTTCGGTTACACCATTCAGACGGCCTTAATACGTTTAAATCAGCTTATGTCCCTGCTTTCACGCTTTGCCATTGGCGGACCATAAATTTCAACGCCGCCGGTTGGATAGGTACCATGATAAAGCTGTTTTTCAAATCTTCATCAGTCGGGAAAATCGTATTGTCGTTTCTAAACTCTTCATCCATCAGCTCTTGAGCCGGTTTGCTGGACGGCGCATAAGTAACAAAATTGCCGTTTTTCGCCGCAACTTCAGGATCTAAGAAATCATTGATATATGCATGGGCATTGGCCACATGTTTGGCATCTTTCGGAATCACAAACGAATCCACCCAAATCCCCACGCCTTCTTTCGGCATCATCACACGGATTTTTTCCTTGCCGCCTGCTTCTTCCGCACGGCGTTTGGCAATGTTCAAATCACCGCCAAAACCAATCGTTACACAAGTATCGCCGCGTGCCAAATCATCGATAAAACCGGACGAGGTAAACCGCTTGATGTACGGACGGTTTTTCTTCAAGACTTCCGTAGCCGCCTTAATATCAGCCGTTTCGCTGCTGTTTGGATTTTTACCCATATAGTTCAACACCATAGGATAAATTTCCGCCGCGCTGTCCAAATAGCTGATGCCGCATTGCTTGAGTTTGGACGTGTATTCGGGGTTAAACACCAAATCCCATTGATTGTCCGGCAGCTGATCCGTGCCCAAAGCCTTTTTCACACGCTCGGTATTGATAGCGAAGGTGTTAGTACCCCAATAAAACGGAACGGCATATTCATGCCCCGGATCGACACCTTCCATCAGCTTCATCAGTTGTGGATTCAAGTTTTTATAGTTGGGAATAAGGGATTTGTCGATTTTTTGATACGCACCTGCCTTAATCTGCCTACCGACAAACGCATTGGAAGGACCCACGATGTCGTAACCCGACTTGCCGGTCAATACCTTGCTTTCCAGCGTTTCATCGCTGTCATATACATCGTAAGTTACTGCGATACCGTGTTTTTTCTCAAACGCGGCAACCGTCTCGGGATCGACATATTCCGACCAGTTGTAAATGCTCAATACCTTTTGATTATCGGTTTGAGCCGCCTTGTCGGCAGAAGTTTTGTCCGAGCCGCCGCAGCCGGCCAGCGCCAGCGCAGTCAGTACGATGAGGGGCAGATGTTTGGTCATTATCATTCCTTGCGTATCCGGTTGAAAATAGAGAGGCATTATAAAGCAGGCAAGCCCGAGCGGATAGGCTTCATTGTTAAAAGATATCGTCCCGCTTAAGGCCGTCTGAAAGATAGGTTGCAGCCAACTTAAAACCTTTCTGCCGATAGCTTGAAATATGGTTTTGCGGTAAGATAACGCCCATTCGTTTTTAATCGCAACGCGCCGTCCGGGCCGTCTGAAATCCTTGTAAAAAATTTATCGAGACATTATGAAAACCACCGAACTACGCCAAAAATTCCTAAAATTTTTCGAATCTAAAGGCCACACCATCGTCCGCTCCTCCTCGCTCGTGCCACACGACGACCCGACCCTGCTGTTTACCAACGCAGGCATGAACCAATTTAAAGACGTATTCCTCGGCTTTGACAAACGCCCCTACAACCGCGCCACTACCGCGCAAAAATGCGTACGCGCAGGCGGCAAACACAACGACTTGGAAAACGTCGGCTACACCGCCCGCCACCACACCTTCTTTGAAATGATGGGTAACTTCTCCTTCGGCGACTACTTCAAACGCGACGCGATCCACTTCGCTTGGGAATTCCTGACCTCCCCTGAATGGTTGAACATCCCTAAAGACAAACTCTTGGCGACTGTTTACGCAGAAGACGACGAAGCCTACAACATCTGGTTGAACGAAATCGGTATGCCTGCCGAACGCATCGTCCGCATCGGCGACAACAAAGGCGCAAAATACGCATCCGACAACTTCTGGCAAATGGGCGACACCGGCCCTTGCGGCCCCTGCTCCGAAATTTTCTACGACCACGGCGAAGAAATCTGGGGCGGCATTCCGGGCAGCCCTGAAGAAGACGGCGACCGCTGGATTGAAATTTGGAACTGCGTATTCATGCAGTTCAACCGCGACGAGCAAGGCAATATGAACCCGCTGCCTAAGCCGTCCGTCGATACCGGCATGGGCTTGGAGCGCATGGCGGCCGTCATGCAGCATGTTCACAGCAACTACGAAATCGACCTGTTCCAAGACCTGCTCAAAGCCGTTGCCCGCGAAACCGGCGCAGCTTTCAGCATGGAAGAACCAAGCCTGAAAGTCATCGCCGACCACATCCGCTCCTGCTCGTTCCTGATTGCAGACGGCGTATTGCCTTCCAACGAAGGCCGCGGCTACGTATTGCGCCGCATTATCCGCCGCGCCGTACGTCATGGCTACAAATTGGGTCAAAGCAAACCATTCTTCCACAAACTGGTGGCTGATTTGGTCAAAGAGATGGGCGATGCCTACCCTGAATTGAAAGAAAAACAAGCCCAAATCGAAGAAGCGTTGAAAAACGAAGAAAGCCGTTTCGGTGAAACACTAGAAAAAGGTATGGGCTTGTTCAATAAAGCAATTAACCAATTGTATTTATCAAGTAATTGGAATAGTTTGTCGAAAAGGGCTAAAGCTGTTTCGATAAATGATGTTGATAGTGCTATTTTAAATAATTGGAAGATTGAATATGGTATTGATATCCCTATTGTTAAGTATTCAATTGAAGAATACCCTTTAACCATTGACCAAAATAATGAAATTGGTAAATGTTTTAGAGCTGTACCTATTGATAATGGAAATATTATTGTAGTTTTTAATGACAGCTCATTATTATTATCAAGTGATAACTGGGACAGTAATACTGCTAAAAAATATGTAGTAGCCCTTCAAAAATATTTTACTAAAGAGTTGGAATCTTCCTCTTCTGTTTTAAATGGCGAAATCATCTTCAAACTCTACGATACCTACGGTTTCCCATACGACTTGACTGCCGACATCTGCCGCGAACGCAATATCGAACTGGACGAAGCAGGCTTCGAGCGCGAGATGGAAGCCCAACGCGCACGCGCACGCGCCGCACAAAGTTTCAAAGCCAACGCCCAACTGCCTTACGAAGGTCAGGACACCGAGTTTAAAGGTTATAGCGAACGCCAAACCGAATCCAAAGTCCTCGCCCTCTACAAAAACGGAGAGCAAGTCAACGAATTGAACGAAGGCGACGAAGGTGCCGTCGTTATCGACTTTACCCCGTTCTATGCAGAATCCGGCGGTCAAGTCGGCGACGTCGGCTATATCTTCGCAGGCGAAAACCGCTTCGAAGTACGCGACACCCAAAAAATCAAAGCGGCCGTATTCGGCCAATTCGGCGTACAAACTTCAGGCCGTCTGAAAGTCGGCGACAGCGTTACCGCCAAAGTGGATGACGAAATCCGCAATGCCAATATGCGCAACCACAGCGCCACCCACTTGATGCACAAAGCCCTGCGCGATGTATTGGGCGAACACGTTGAACAAAAAGGCTCTTTGGTTACCGCCGAATCCACCCGTTTCGACATTTCCCATCCTCAAGCGGTAACTGCCGAAGAAATCGCCGAAGTAGAACGCCGCGTCAACGAAGCCATTTTGGCCAACGTTGCCGTCAACGCAGCCATTATGAGCATGGAAGACGCCCAAAAAACTGGCGCCATGATGCTCTTCGGCGAAAAATACGGCGACGAAGTGCGCGTGCTGCAAATGGGCGGTTTCTCTACCGAATTGTGTGGCGGCACGCATGTTTCACGCACCGGCGACATCGGCCTCTTCAAAATCATTAGCGAAGGCGGTATTGCCGCAGGCGTGCGCCGTATCGAAGCCATCACTGGCCTGAACGCACTCAAATGGGCGCAAGATCAAGAGCGTTTGGTTAAAGACATTATTGCCGAAACCAAAGCCCAAACCGAAAAAGACGTACTGGCGAAAATCCAAGCAGGCGCAGCACACGCCAAAGCATTGGAAAAAGAATTGGCACGCGCCAAAGCCGAACTCGCCGTCCACGCAGGCGCCAAACTCTTGGACGATGCAAAAGACCTGGGCTCAGCCAAACTCGTTGCCGCCCAAATCGAAGCCGATGCCGCAGCCCTGCGCGAAATCGTGACCGATTTAACCGGCAAATCCGACAACGCCGTGATTCTTTTAGCGGCAGTAAACGACGGCAAAGTCTCCCTGTGCGCCGGCGTATCGAAACCGCTGACTGCCAAAGTCAAAGCAGGCGATCTGGTTAAATTTGCAGCCGAACAAGTCGGCGGCAAAGGCGGCGGCCGTCCTGACTTGGCGCAGGCAGGCGGTACGGATGCTGCGAAACTGCCTGAAATGCTGGGAAGCGTGGAAGGTTGGGTGAACAGTAAACTTGTTTTTGACAATGAGTGATATGTAGATAAAGGAGGTCGTCTAAAAAACTCTCACACGACCTCCTTTTAAAAATCTAATTTCATTTAAGTTTTAGTGAAAAACATTAGAAAACTAGATGGGCAAATTATTCTATATTTGGTTTTAAGTTAAACAATAATCTCAGCAAAGGATATTATTATGGCATATAATACTGAATCAACAAAGAAAAAAATTATATCATATTTAAATAAGAACTCTTTAAAATATAAATACGATGAAGAAGTTAATGGTTTTTTATTAGGTTTTTCCATCGAAGAACAGCAGGATATGAGATTCATGCAAGTAATCTCTATTCAAGAAGGTGGTGATTTTATACAATTTTTTTCTGTTTTAAAGTTAAATCCAATTTGTAATGACATTCAAGAAACCTTGCTTAAGGAAAATTTAACAAAAAAGTTAATTAAATGGACTATACTTCAAGAAGAAAAGACTGCTATTTGCTTTGTTGATATATTTATTGATGAAGAAGAAGAGATTTCACATAGAAAAATTGAGCGCGCACTGGCAGCCATACAGGAAAGTATTGCTTCCTTAAAAAATGAATTTTTATCTGAATAATGGTACTCAATAATGTCTAATGAAAATAAAACTGAATCTATACCTAAAAATAATAAAATTTGGAATGTTGTTTGGAATATTTCTTGGATGACGATCATATTTTTATTATGCATAAGTCCAATAATTTTTATATACTTCAACAATACACAAAGCAATAAAAATTATCTAGAGGAAATTTCATCCAAGAATATGATATATACTTGTAAGAGTAAAAGTGAATGTCAAGTTATACAACAAAAAATCCAGCAAATTAGGTATGAAATTCAAAAGGAATATATAGAAAATATACAAATAAAAATAGATAACCAAGATAAAATAATTAACTCCCTAACATTTTCAGTTTCTTTATACGCAGTATTAATAACTGTAATTTCTATATTTTTCTCATTGAGAGAGTCACAAAGAATTGATAAAGCATTAGATGAAATTGATGAATTTAAAGAAAAATCAACTGAAATAATTAATGAAGCATTAGATGAAATTGATGAACTTAAAGAAAAATTAACTGAAAAACTCAGTAACGATTTTAAACAAAAACTTGAAGAATTAAAAAATGATTTTGAAGGTAAATATAATAATTTAGTAAGAACTATAAATCTACCTAACAGAAATAATGAAGAATTGACTAAGAATCTTGCCGTTAGAAATACAGATAAAAGTATCGACATTGACAATAATGTATTACAAAATGAAACAAATGAAAATAGTACAAATAAAAATGAATTGAATTTTAAAGCTATCAACAAGCATAGCAAGTTGTAGCTTTGCATTTCCACTAATCGCGTGCGTTGCCATGTCACATACCCTACCTGCTAGCGACGCAAACCTTAAGATTGAGGTGTAGGGTGTGTGTGGTACGCACGCACGCGGTTTTTGTTGCTACCGAATGATTTCAAACCATGCCGTAATTCAGTCGGCAGCAAACGCAGCTTGGGTCATGTACCCAACGGAACTGAATATCAAAGGCCGTCTGAAAAATAATTTTCAGACGGCCCCTCTCTATCGAAAGCAGCCTGCACTTTCAAAAATCGAAATGCAGGCTGCTTTTTGTGATGATTAGAAAAAACGCACACTATTTTTATACTGTATATTGTGCAGGTACACGGCGAAACAAACTACCCAAAGGAATCCCCATGTTTAAGACGCTCAAAAGCATTTGGCAGGGACTTACGCAAAAAGGCAAAATCTTCCCGCATCAGCTTGCATTCACGCTACTAATTCCTTTGCGCAACTGGGCGCTTTCGCCGCAACAAATCGTGTAACGGCTGTACCTTGCGCCGCACCACCGCATTTTGGAAGTGGGCTGCGGGGCGGGTTATTTCAGCCCGACACTGGCGCAGCAAGCTGTAGCCCGCACCCCTGTCAACCGCGTGCGTGGCTAGACCACACACCCTACCACTGCGGGCGACGCAAACCTTAAGATTGAGGTGTAGGGTGTGTGTGGTACGCACGCACGCGGTTTTTGTTGCTACCGAATGATTTCAAATCATGCCGTAATCCAGTCGGCAGCAAACGCAGCTTGGGTCATGACCCAACAAAACTTAATATCAAAGGCCGTCTGAAAAATAATTTTCAGACGGCCTTTCTGTTTTCATTTCAAGCTGATTAATCCTTAAATTTAAGCTTTTTATTCAATCATCTAACATCAATCTTTCTCAACCGTAAAAAACAGTGCTTCCTGTTTCAAAGCATTACCGTCTGCATCGGTCAATGCTGCTTCTGCTGCGGAAAACTTGATAACGGCGAGGCTGAGGCTGCCTTGTTCAGTCAGTGCCGCATTGAGGATAACGCCTGCTTCTTCCTCGCCGATTTTGACGGCAATACCGGCAGCTTCCAAAGAATCGCCGCTTAATACGGCCAGGCCGCGTTTGACTTGGCCTCGGTATTGGGCGCGGGCGATGATTTCTTGGCCGGGGTAGCAGCCTTTACGGAAATGGACGGCGCCGATGATGTGTTGGTTGAGCATTTGGGCAACGGCCGCTTCTTTGGTTGCGGCGCAAATCCACGGATAGCCGCTGCGTATTTCGTGCAGGTTCCATGCGTTTTCGGCTTCTGCTTGATATTCTGCTGCGTTTTCGGCTGCTGAAATTTTCAGACGGCCTGTGTGCGGCAAGGCGATTTCTACGGTGTTTGCTTGAATTTGGGCCGGGAAAGACAGTTGCGGTTCGGCAGCAGGATGTGGTGCTGCATTGTCTGCCAACTCGCCGCTGACTGCTAAATCAGGCATCAACTCGAAGACGACTTTTGCACGCAAAACAAACATTCTCAGGCGTTTGACGATGGCTTCGGTCAAATCTTGCGCCATGACCAACAGTAAATCTTCTCCGCGATTGACGACCAGCATATTCGCCAACACACGGCCCTTAGGCGTATTGTATGTGGCGTAACATGCCTGACCGGAAGCTAAATTATTAATATCGTTGGATAATTGGCCATGAAGAAATGAAGCTCTGTCTTCACCGCTGACACGGACAACGCCGAAAAAAGGCAGGCGGGTTTGCATAATCGACTCCTTAAATAGTAGATGCTGAATTATCGCCCAAATTGCCGCTTATTATCAAATAAATAAATTCAGGCCGTCTGAATGTTTCAGACGGCCTGTTGTTTGGATTCAAACAATCAAAATTATTTGATGCTGACTTTGCGGATAATCACGGCTTCGGTCGGTACATCTTGATGGAAACCGCGTGTCGCTGTTTTCACTTTGCTGATTTTACGGACAACGTCCATGCCGGAAGTAACTTTACCGAAAACGGCATAGCCGTAGCCTTGAGGGGTTTTGCTTTTGAAATTCAAAAAATCGTTGTCGGCCGTATTGATAAAGAACTGGCTGGTTGCGGAATTCGGATCGCCGGTGCGCGCCATGGCGATGGTGCCGACGTTATTTTTCAAGCCGTTGTCTGCTTCGTTGTTGATGGCTTTATCGGTGGATTTTTGAACCATTTTCTCGGTAAATCCGCCGCCTTGTATCATAAAATTGTCGATAACGCGGTGGAAAATCGTGTTGTCGTAAAAACCTTTTTTGGCATAATTGACAAAGTTTGCCACGGTTTTCGGCGCTTTGACTTCATCCAATTCCAGTTGGATGTTGCCCATATTGGTTTCAATCACGGCATGGGTAACCGCTTGCGCTTGCACGGAAAGTGAGAGTGCGAGGGCGCACAGGGTCAGTTTGATGGATTTTTTCATATGTTTTCTCGAATAATGTATTGTGAAAATGGAATATTAACCTTGTTTCGCGTGAAATCCATAAAAAACATGTAAGATTTTTCAAGCAAAAAACATAAGGCAATCAAATCAGGCCGTCTGAAAAGGGATAAAAAACAAATTTTTGCTTTTTATCATTCCCTTTCAGACGGCCTGCTATTACGGTCAAACCGAAATCAGATTAGAAATCCAATTCCGCTTTCAGCCAATAAGTACGCGGCATACCGACAACGGCGAAGCTGCGGTCGTATTGGCCGCGTTGTACCTGCCAGTAGTTTTTGTTGAACAGGTTTTCTACCGAGCTGCTGACGGTTAAAGTATTTTTGCCGAGCTTGGTTTTGTAGCGCGCGCCTACGTCAACCAAGGTATAGGACGGGAAGGCGTATTGTTTTTGCGTGTCTTGGTAAGACTTACCAAAATACGAAACATTGCTGCTCAAGGTCAAGCCTTTGGTAAACGGGGTATCCCATTCCAAACCTGCTTTGGCAATTACGCGCGGATTGGCAACTTGTACGCCGTTAACCAGCATATCACGTGAATTTGGGTAGTCTTTCACGGTCGATTGCAGATACATCAGGCCCAAAGTCGGACGCAAAGTATTGTTGAGCAAGTTCGCGTAGGTATTGAACTCAATACCGCGGCTGCGTTCCATGCCTTGTTTGTCGCCTGCCGCGCCGCCCAAAGCTTTATACGCGGCAAAGTCTGTTTTGCCGGTGGTAGAACCGCGCCAGTAGCCCGGACGTTTGATTTGGAACGCGTTTAACGTGGTCACGAAATTGCCCCAGTTTTTACGCACACCCACTTCAAACTGACGGCTGACACGCGGTTTAGACATGGTGGTATTACCGTCATCGTCGGTTTTGATATCCGCAGGCTCCAAGTCTTCCATGTAGTTGCCGTAAACGACCAAATCAGGTTGCGGCACCCACGCGGCCATAAACATAGGACTGAAGCGTTTGGCATCGCCGCTTTGGCCTGCTTTTTTATCGGTATATTCAACCGCTTGGAAACGACCGCCCAAAGTCAGACGGTATTTGTTGTCGGCAAAGCCCAGTGTATCAGACAAGGCTAAGCTGTTGACTTTGATATTGGCATCAAGATTGGCAGAGCTTTCCCAATCGGTTGCATAGTCCGGTTGGAAAGAATCAAGTTGCTCAGCAATATCGCCGCTTGCAGAAATTTTCGCGCTGCTGCTGCCTGCTGACAAACCGCGCGTAGTGGCGCGTTGACGGATAACACGGTCAAAAGCCGTACTCCAGTTATGCGTAACCGGACCGGTTTCAAATTCGCCTCGCGCAGACAGGTTCATGCTTAAAGTGCGGAAGTATTGGTCGGTCAGACGGGCCGTACCGGTGTTGTAGTCATAGTTGCGGGCCGTTACTTTGCCGCTGGCGTTTGTGTTTTGCGCATCGGTACAAGTACTGGTGGCATTCAAACATACAGTAGGGGAAATCAGCGTACCGTAATAACGCGCTTTGTTGTAGCCGATACCGCCTGTAATCTGTGCATTGTCGAACGCATCCCATTCAAACGTCAGCATATTGGTTTGGCCGACGGTGTTTTGCCAGTTCCAAGAAGGCAGCAGGTTGGTTTTACCGTCAGGTGCATCAAACAGACGGCCTTGCAGGTTTTGAATGTCCTGCATACGCGCGCGGCCGCCGTTGGTTTTGCGTTTCGCGTAGATGGAGTCGAACGCCACGCGCACTTTTTCGCCGCGGTAGTCGGCATTTAAAGCAAATTCTTTGTTGTCTTCGCTGTAACCGTGGCGCGGGGTGTCGCCGTGGCGCAGTTTGCCGTTGGCGCGTACGCCGAATTCTTTGTTTTCGCCGAAGCGTTGGCCCAAGTCGAACGTACCTTGGGCGCGGTTGTTGCTGAACCAGCCCAAACCGATTTTGCGGTTGCCTTCGTCGGCGGCTTTTTTGGTTTCGATATTGACGGAACCGGATACCGCGCCTTCAGGGTCCATGCCGTTTACGGCGGTGGACGCGCCTTTAATCAGTTGTGCGGAGCCGGCTTGCACGCTGGCCGTACCTTGTGTGCCATACATACCGGCCAAGCCGTTGACGCTGAATTGGCGCGAGTCAAGCTGATAACCGCGGAAATACAGGCCGGTCAAGGTATTACTTTCGCCGCCAAACTGCCAAACGGAAGCGTCTTTTTTCGCTACGGCATCTACCAAAGTACGCGCTTCGGTATTATTGAGGGCTTTTTCGTCGTAATTGACCACGGTAATCGGTGCGGTAAAGGCATTGGCTTTACCCAATACACCCAAATTCACACGGTCGCGCATATCGCCGTCACTGGCAATAGAATACGAGCGTGCGGCCTTCACGCGTTTGGCGTTGGCGTGGACTTTGACTTCCTGCACTTCTGCATGGGCTTCGGGAGCAGGAGTGGCTTCATCGGCGGCGTAGGCGAATGCGCTTGCAACCACAAGCGGCATTAAGGCTAATTTGCTTTTCATAAATTCCTTCTGAGTTGAAATATTAATAATTCTTATATCGGGTAAAAAATTACAAAGTAATTTAGCTTTGTGATTATATTTGATAAGATTCCTACTTTCCACAAAAACAAATAAGAACTGTTTGTAAATACAAAAATACAACAGTTTGAAAAACTATTTTCATAGTGATCATAATTTAATAAATTTGCCGTCCTTTTCAGACGGCCTTTACGACCCTTTTAGAGAATACACCCATGCAAAAATGGCAAACCGAGCTTTATTCCTCACCGTCTTGGTTGGTGCAGACCTTGTTGATGGTCGCCGCAGCTTCGGCGGTGATTCTGTTTTTTGCACGCAACACACGCTTCGGGCGCGAGTTTAGCTATATCCTGCGCCTTTGCCTGACGCCGAAAAGTGCAGTTAAAGTATTGCTGCTGATTACGGCGATGATTACGTTGCTGTTAACCGAAGTGCGGCTGAATGTGTTGAGTACATTTATGTCCAAAGGGCTTTACGACTCGATGCAGGATTTGAACGCCTCCGCGTTTTGGATGTTTGCAGCGATGAATGCGGGCGTGGTGCTGATACGGGCGTTTAACAACGTCGTCAACGACTTTCTCGATCAAGGCTTGGCGATTAAATGGTCGGAGCGGCTCAATGAAGTTTTGACTTCGCGCTGGCTTGCCGACAAAAACTACTACCGCCTGCAAATGCGCCGCCATGCGCCGGACAATATCGACCAGCGTATCCAACAGGACGCGCAGGAATTCATCGCTTCGACCATCGAATTTGTGCGCGGCATGGTCAATTCGGTCGTTACCTCGCTGGAATTTGCCGTTGTTTTGTGGGGTTTGGCGGGCATCCTGACCGTGTTCGGCTTCGATATTCCGCACGGCATCGTTTGGTTTGTCTATATGTTTGTAATTTTGGCGACCTTTATCGCCATGTGGATAGGCAACCCTTTGATTCGTTTTAATTATGAAAACGAAAAACTCAACGGCGACTACCGTTATTCCCTTGTCCGCGTGCGCGACCATGCCGAAAGCGTCGCGTTTTACAACGGCGAAAAACACGAACACGACCAGCTTGCCGACCGCTTCAAAGCCATCATCCGCAACCGTTGGCGCATCGCGCGGCAAAGCGTCTGCTTAAGCGGCTTTAACGATATGTTCACCAACGGTATCAAGCTCTTCCCCATTATTTTGCAAGCCCCGCGCCTGTTTGCCGGACAAATCAAAATCGGCGACATCCAGCAAACCGTCCAAGCCTTCGCACGACTGCAAAACGCGCTGTCTTTCTTCCGGATGTTCTACAACAAATTCACCGCCTACCGCGCCCGATTGGAACGTCTATACGGCTTTTTGCTGAGCACGGAAGAACAACACACTGCACAACAACCCGAGCTTACTGAAGTTTCAGATGGCCTGATCTTGGAAAACGTCGCCCTATACCGCCACAACGGCGAAGTTTTATTAGACGGCATCAACATCAACCTCAAAAGCGGCAATTCCCTGTTGATACGCGGCCCGAGCGGTTGCGGTAAAACTTCATTGCTGCGCGCGCTGGCTGGGCTTTGGCCTTTCGGCAGCAGTGGTAAAGTCAGCCATCCACCGCATCAAGACATCCTCTTCCTGCCGCAACGCCCGTACACGGCGCAAGGCAGCCTGCGCGACGCGATTTGTTACCCCGACATCGACAAACAGCATCCTGAGTTAGCCGAAGCCATGAATACCTGCCGCCTAGGTTATCTCATTGATAAATTGGACAAAACCGACGACTGGCAACACAAACTCTCCCCCGGCGAACTGCAACGCGTCGCCTTCGTCCGCGCCCTGCTCTCCAAGCCCAAAATCATCCTGCTCGACGAAGCCACCGCCGCTTTGGACGAACCGACCGAAGCCATGCTCTACCGTGCTTTAAAACAAAAACTGCCCGACAGCATCATCATCAGCATCGGACACCGCAGCACGCTCAACGAGTTCCATGATTTATGCCTCGATGTCAGTCATGTACAATGCTGAATTAATGGCATATAAAAGGCCGTCTGAAACAGTGAAAAACGAAATCAAACGATTTTGTCAGTGCCGTTTCAGACGGCCTTTTCAAACGCTATGGCATGTTTATTTGTTATACTCTGCATTGTGTTAACGTCGCCTAAAGAATATTGATGAAAACCCTGGCCCTCATTCCACATTACAACCACCCGACCACCATCAGCCACGTTGCCGAAACCATGCGCAGCTTCGGTTTAAACGTTTTAATTGTGGACGACGGTTCACGCGAAGAATGCAAACCTGTATTGCAGGCTTTGGTTTCAGACGGCATCGATGTCCTTTACCGCCCCATTAACGGCGGCAAAGGCGCAGCGGTCAAAACCGGTTTGGAATACGCCGAAGAGCATGGTTATACCCACGTCTTGCAGGTTGATGCAGACGGCCAACACTGCTTAAACGATACACCCAAACTCCTTGCTGCTGCGGAACAAAATCCCGAAGCCGTTGTCTGCGGTTGGCCGCAATACGGCGACGACGCGCCCAAAGCACGGCTTTACGGACGCAAAATTACCGACTTTTGGAATATGCTGCACACTTGGTCATGCGACATCAAAGACGGCATGTGCGGCTTCCGCCTCTATCCGCTTGCACCCGCGCTATCCGTCGTCCGCGAAGAAACCGTAGGCGACCGTATGGACTTCGACACGGAAATCCTTATCCGCCTGTACTGGCGCGACGTCAAACCGGTTTGGGTTAAAACACCCGTCCAATACGCCGCCGACGGCGTGTCCCACTTCGATGCCTTTGCCGACAATGTCCGCATCAGCAAAATGCACACACGGCTGTTTTTCGGTATGTTGAAACACCGATTGGGCAAAGTTTTTGGAAAGGCCGTCTGAAACCATGACCGACCATAAACAAACCCATTGGGCGGCCCAACCCGAACGCGGCAGCCGCCTGTTTCTCGCCCTGACTACATTGATGGTGCGCCATCTGCCGGCCTTTTTAATGAGGCCGTGCATTTGGTTTGTGGTGCTGTATTTTTATGCAACCGCGCCCAAACCGCGCCGTCATGTCTTACGCTATCAAACCCGTCTTCAGACGGCCTTTCCCCATACCGTCCTGCCGAAACACAGCGTATTCAAACAATTCGTTGCATTTGGCGAAGCAGTTTGCGACCGTTTTGCCGTGTGGCAACGCAAAATCCGTTATGAAGATTTGGTAATTGAAGATCCGGACGACATCTATTCGCAAGTCAAGCGCAACGAACGCGGCCAGATTTTTGCCTGCTCACACTTGGGCAATACCGAAGTTTGCCGTGCGCTGGTGTCGCACCATAAAAATTTCAGACTCAACGTATTGGTGCACAGCAAACACGCGCAGGCATTTAACGAGGCATTGCAAAAAGCCGGCGCAGATCATATCCGTCTGATTCAGGTGACAGATTTGGACACCACCCTGATGATGGAATTAAACCACCGTATCGAAAACGGCGAATGGATTGCCATCGCGGCCGATCGCGTGCCTGTACGCGGCGAGAAAACCGCCGACATTAATTTCTTAGGCCACACTGCCCCTATGCCGCAAGGCGCATGGCTGTTGGCTTCGCTTTTAAAAACGCAGGTAAACACGCTGTTTTGCGTCAAACAAAACGGCCGCTATCATTTGAAACTGCGCCGCTTTACCGATACTTCCAGCTGGAAACGCGGCAACCGCGAGGCTGCCGTCAAAGACGCGATGCAGGGTTTTGCCGACATTCTGGCGCAAGAATGTGCGCAAAATCCGCTACAATGGTTCAATTTTTATGATTTTTGGGGCGAAGACGCCGTCTGAAACCATCACACTTACTCTTTTAAACCATGAAAAAACACATCTACTGCCAACACAGCTTTAAAACCGAAGTTCCTTTTTTTGACGTAGATGCCATGCACATCGTGTGGCACGGCAACTATGTCAAATACCTTGAAACCGCACGTTGCGCTTTTTTGTCTTCCATCGGTTATGACTACAATGAAATGGGGCGACAGGGGTACAGCTGGCCGATTGTGCAGATGAACCTCAAATACATCCGTCCTGCCCGTTTCGGCCAAAAAATCCGCGTTGATATGGATATCGTTGAAATCGAAAGCTGCCTGCGTATCGATTACACCATTTACGATGCTGAAACCAACGAAAAACTGACCCGCGCTTCGACTACCCAAGCCGCAGTATCGCTTTCAGACGGCCTGATGCAGTTTCAAACGCCGGACAGCTGGTTGGAAGCAGTAAAAAGACATCCGACTTTTAAGGCCGTCTGAAAAATTTAGCGATTAAACAACATATTGCCTGCTTATCAACTTTACCCTTTATAATTTTACGTTTCTGTTTTCAGACGGCCTTTATCCTCAAATCGCACACATTATGCTACTGAACCTCAACCGCTTTGCCTTTCCTGTTTTCTTAAAAGAAACCCGCCTGCTTACTGCCCTCGCCCTGCCTATGCTGTTGGCGCAAGTGGCGCAAGTGGGTATTGGTTTTGTCGATACGGTAATGGCTGGTGGCGCAGGTAAGGAAGATTTGGCCGCGGTGGCTTTGGGCAGCAGCGCATTTTCCACGATTTACATTACCTTTATGGGCGTGATGGCGGCGTTGAACCCGATGATTGCCCAGTTGTACGGCGCAGGTAAAACCGAAGAAGTCGGCAAAACAGGAATGCAAGGCATTTGGTTTGGCTTGTGTTTGGGCGTATTCGGCATGTTGTTGATGTGGGCGATGATTACGCCTTTCCGTCATTGGCTGACATTGAACAATTATGTCGAAGACACGATGGCGCAATATATGTTCTTTACCAGCTTGGCTATGCCGGCCGCCATGATACACCGCGCTCTGCACGCCTATGCCTCAAGCTTGAACCGTCCGCGCGTAATTATGTTGGTCAGCTTCGCGGCATTTGCGTTGAATGTACCGCTGAACTATGTGTTCGTTTACGGCAAATTCGGTATGCCTGCTTTGGGCGGCGCAGGTTGCGGCGTGGCAACGGCAGCGGTATTTTGGTTCAGCGCATTGGCTTTGTGGCTTTATATCACCAAAGAAAAATTCTTCCGTCCGTTTGGCTTGACGGCAAAAATCGGCAAACCCGATTTGGCGGCCTTTAAACAGATTTGGAAAATCGGCGCACCCATCGGCTTGTCTTATTTTCTAGAAGCCAGCGCGTTTTCGTTTATCGTCTTTTTGGTGGCGCCATTCGGCGAAGATTATGTCGCCGCGCAACAAGTCGTCATCAGCCTGTCGGGTATTTTGTATATGGTTCCGCAAAGTGTCGGCTCGGCAAGCACGGTACGCGTTGGCTTTTCGCTCGGGCGGCGCGATTTTTTGCGGGCGCGTTATATTTCAGGCGTTTCGCTGGTGTTGGGCTGGCTACTTGCCACCTGCACCGCGCTGCTCTTGGTTGTCTTTCGCTTTCAGTTGGCAGGTATGTACACCAACGATGCGGCAGTATTAGGCATTGCCGCAACCGTTTTATTTTTCGCTTCCCTATTCCAACTGGCAGATGCCACCCAATGTATCGCTTCATATGCGCTGCGCGGCTATAAAGTGACCAAAATGCCGATGTTCATCCATGCCGTGGCTTTCTGGGGCTGCGGCCTGTTGCCCGGCTACCTGCTTGCCTATCATGCCGATATGGGCATTTACGGCTTCTGGACCGCGCTGACCGTTTCGCTGACGATTGCCGCCATTGCATTGGTATGGTGCTTGGAGCTTTGCAGTAAAGAGATGGTCAAATCACATAAGGCCGTCTGAAATTTCTTTCAGACGACCTCCATTGATATTTCATTTACGGCTTATTCACTCTTAAGGAAAAAAATGTTTTCAACTTCCATTATAGAAAAACTTGCTTACTATATTTATTGCTTGATTGACCCTAGAGATGGCAATATTTTCTATGTAGGTAAAGGCGTGGGCAATCGCGTTTTCCATCATGCCCTAGGTTCATTACAAGAAACAGAAACGCCAAGTGATAAAATTGCTTTGATTAGGGAAATACATAAAAGCGGAAACCAGCCCGTGTATTACATTCTGCGGCACAACATCCAAACAGACAAACAGGCTTTTGAATATGAAGCAATGGCAATAGACCTACTCTCCCTAGTCAAGCCGAGCCAGCAGCCGCTGACTAATATTCAAGGCGGCACGCATTCTTCTGAAGTAGGATTGATGAGCTTGTCCGAATTAAAACGAAAATATGATGCGCAAGAATTGAAAACTGATAAACCTATTGTTTTAATTACGATTAATAACGAATACGAGAAACTGAAAAAAGACATCAGATCAGGGAATATTCCTGAAGCCGATAGGCATAAGGAAATTTATGAGCGCACACGGAAATATTGGAAAATCGGAAGTAGGCGTGAAAAAGCAAAATATGCAGTTGCAGTCTATCGCGGCTGGACATTGGCAGTATATGAAATTGAAAGATGGATTTCTGCCGACGATATTATTCAAGGTCGTTGGATGTTTGAAGGCAAGCCGTTACCAAAAGAGTCCAATATTTATCAAGAAATCGTGGACAAGCTGACCTATTCTTCCCAAGAAAACTATAAAGCGCCCCAAAACCCCATTACCTATCGTAATTGTTAAATAGTAAGTTTTCAGACGACCTGAATCCACAAAATCACAAATCATCATGCAACCCATCCAATACCAAACCGACCTCACCCCCTACAACACTTTCGGCCTTCGCGCCCAAGCCCAAGCCTTTATCGCACTCAAACACGCCGACGAGTTGCGCGACATCGTCCGGCTGCCCGAGTTCAACCGAAATACTGTTTTATGGCTCGGCGGCGGCAGCAATATCCTTTTGATGGAGGACTATGCCGGTCTGGTTGTGCATATGGAAAACAAGGGAATACGCGAAATTGAGCGTTCAGACGGCCTGGTTTATATCGAGGCTCAGGCTGGGGAAATTTGGCATGATTTTGTTTTGCACACGGTTGGGCTGGGTTTAAGCGGGCTGGAAAACCTCAGTCTGATTCCGGGCACGGTCGGCGCGTCTCCGGTACAAAATATCGGTGCATATGGTGTTGAAGCGAAAGATGTTATCCATAGCGTACGCTGCTTTGATTTGGATACGGAAACCTTTGTCGAGCTTTCCAATGCCGACTGTGACTTTGCCTATCGTGAAAGCCTATTCAAACAGGAAGGCAAAGGCCGTTATGTGATTGTTTCGGTTGTATTCGCGTTAAAAGAGCATTTTGTGCCGAACTTGGGCTATGGCGATTTGGCGGCAGCGGTTGCCGAACTAAGCCAAGACCGCGAGGCAACGGCTAAAGATGTTTCCGATGCAGTGTGTGCAATCCGCAACAGTAAACTGCCTAATCCTAACGTGCTTGGTAATGTCGGAAGTTTCTTTAAAAACCCTGTTGTCAGCGCTGAAAAAGCTGCCGATTTGTTGCAACAATACCCCAATATGCCACGCTATCCGCAGCCTGACGGTTCGGTCAAACTCGCGGCCGGCTGGCTGATTGACCAATGCCGTCTGAAAGGCCATCAGATCGGCGGGGCGGCTGTGCATGACAGACAGGCTTTGGTTTTGGTGAATAAAAACAATGCGTCCGCTCAAGATGTCCACCAGCTGGCACAATATGTTTGTAATACAGTATTTACTCAATTTCAGGTAGAATTACACGCAGAACCCAACTGGCTGCCGACTTCATACAGCCTATAAAACAAAGGAGTGTATTCCATGCCGCGCATTGCTAAAGTCAACACTTACACACGAATCATCAATGCCAGCCTCGCCTTGTTCAACGAAGAAGGCGAGCGCAATATTAGCACCAACCATATTGCCGCCCACTTAGGCATCAGCCCGGGCAACCTCTACTACCATTTCCGCAACAAAGACGAAATTATTGTCCAATTGTTCAAGCGTTACAGCGAAGCCCTGCTTGTCTACCTTAACGAAGCCGTATTGCCGTCTAATGTGGAAGACTCCATCAACTACATGGCCGGTATTTATGATGTGATGTGGGAATACCGTTTCCTTTTCAGCGATGTGAATACCCTGCTTGCCCGCAGTGCCGAATTATTGGGCGAGCACAATACCTTTACCCAAGCCAAAGTGTCCCCGCTGTTGGTCAACCTGCTGACCCAGCTCAACGGTCTGAACATCATCAGCGCAGACCAAACCGCCATGAACGACCTTGCCGTCAATATGTGGATGGTGACGAAATACTGGTTCGACTTCGACAGCTCCCTGCGCGGTCGAGCCAAGTTGACCGAGGATTCCAAAGTACGGGGCATCAGCCGCACACTCAGCCTGTTACGCCCCTACCTCCTGCCGGAACACCGTGCCGAATTCGACCAAAAAATCGGCAGCAACCATTAATTTTTCCATACAAAGGCCGTCTGAAAACGTGGCTTTAACCAAGTTAAAGCTATTTTCAGACGGCCTGTTAATTTTCGGATGCTTTATTTATGCACCTTCCCGATATTTCCATTCTCGGCTTAGGCTATCTCGGCCTGCCGCTGGCACAAAAATTTTATGAGCAAGGCAGTCAGGTAGCCGCCGTCAAACGCAACCTGACCTCCGACGACATCAATCTGCCAATTGAACTCGACATTATCGATTTAAACCAAAACGATATTTTTCACAGTTCGACCTTATGGCAAAACCATATCAACAAGCCGACATGGTTTTGCCTGCTTCCGCCTTCATCATTAAACCATTACGCCGATACCTTAAAAAAATGGATTCAACTTGCCGAGCAATCTAAGGTACAACACATCATCTTTACCAGCAGCACCAGCGTGTATGGCGACCAAGCACGCATATGCGATGAAAGCACGCCGCCCGATCCGCAAACCGAATCTGCCCGTCAAATCCTCGTAGTCGAGCAAGCCCTGCTTGAAAGCGCCGTCCCCCATATCGATATACTGCGACTGGGCGGGCTTTACTCTGCCGACCGTCATCCCGTTACCAAGCTGGTTCAGAAAACACGCATTCAAGGCGGCAATCAACCCGTCAATATTCTTCATAAGGATCTTGCCGTCCAAGTCCTTTTTCAAACGGCCTGCCAAGCTGACGGCAAGCGTATCCGCAATATTGTCGAACCCCGCCACCCAAGCCGGGCCGAATTTTATACTGCCGAAGCGGCCAAACTCGGGCTACCGGCTCCTGATTTCATCGTTGATGACAAAAGCAACGGCAAAATTGTAAATACCGTTTGCGCAGACGGGCTAAGCCTGTAAAATTGCGACTCAACCCATTAATCCGTTTCAGACGGCATTTAGAGTAAACCATGTCCGCCCTATTTCCCCTTATCAACCACCTGATACAGCAAAATCCAGAGCAACAGCGCGAGCTGTCTGAATTTGCAGGCAGCATCATCTGCATCAGCCTGACCGGTTTCAGACTGACCGGACGCATCAGCGAACAAGGTTTTCTTGAAACCGCAAATGAAACCGCCGACACCAACATCACATTCCACAACAGCGCCATCCAAAAAATCCTCCAAGGCGGCCAGCCCGGCGTGGGCGACATCAGCCTCGAAGGCGACTTGGTCTTGGGCATGTCCGTCCTTCCTATTTTGGGTGGACTGCGCTATTATCCGAGCGAAGATTTGGCGCGTGTATTCGGTCATGTGGCCGCAGAAAGTATCAGCTCGCGCGCCGGCGACATCGGCCGCACCATGAAAAAAATCGGCAAAAGCATTGCCGAGCAAATCAGCGACTTTTCACGCGAACCCGAATCCCCTGTTATCGACCAAGCCACGCTTGCCGCATGGTTGGAAGAAGTGGACAAACTGCGTGACGACGTTGCCCGCCTAAACGAACGCCTCGATCGCCTCGAGCGCGATATCTGGATAGATTAGACACTTAATTTCAGACGGCCTACTATCATGAAAAGCCCATTTAAAAACATCGGTATCGTTACACGTCCCAATACGCCCGAAATTCAAGATACCGTCCACACATTGGTTTCTTTTCTGCGCGAAAACGGCTTCACCATCTATCTGGATGAATTGAGCGTAGAAGAACACTGCGTCTATATCCAAGATTCCGCCTACTGCGAAACCGTAAACAAAGCCCAACTGGGCAAATATTGCGACCTCGTCATTGTGCTCGGCGGCGACGGTACCTTCCTCTCCGCTGCCCGCGAAGTTGCTCCGCGCGCCGTTCCTATCATCGGCATCAATCAAGGCCACTTAGGCTTTCTCACCCAAATCTCACGCGACACCATGGTTGAGGGTATCCGCCCCGTACTGGAAGGCAAATATCTGCCCGAAGAGCGCATCCTCATTGAAGCCAGTATCATTCGTGACGGCGAAACCATCGAACGCGCCCTAGCCCTCAACGACACCGTACTGTCTCGTGGCGGTGCAGGCCAAATGATTGAATTTGAAGTATTTATCAATCAAGAATTTGTCTATACCCAACGTTCGGACGGCCTGATTATTTCCACGCCGACAGGTTCGACCGCTTATGCACTTGCCGCCGGCGGCCCCATCATGCAAGCCGGTCTGCACGCCTTCACGCTTGTGCCTATCTGTCCGCAATCCATGACCAACCGCCCGATTGCCATCTCCGACACCAGCGTAATCGAAATCCTCATTACCAAAAGCGGCGACGCACGCGCACATTTTGACGGACAATCCCATATCGACGTGCAAAACTTCGACCGCATCATCATTCGCCGCTATCACAATCCCTTGCGCGTCCTCCATCCCACCGATTACCAATACTTCAAAACCCTGCGCCAAAAGCTGCATTGGGGCGAACAATTGATTTAAACACCACTTCAATAAATAGGCTTACCATGAAAACCATTTCCCAAACCTTAATCATCGCGCTGTGCGCCCTTTCCTCCCTCTCCGTCTCCGCACACGGCATGCACAAAAGCAAACCCTTGTCCTTTGAAGAATTGCCGAAAATCTGCCAGCAATACTTTACCCGTGCGGATGCGTGTTACCAAAAAGCAGGCGATAAAGCATCGTTCCAACGTGACAACACAAAATACCTGCGCCAAATCCTGCCTGCTGCCGACGTAGGCCAACGTGAACGCATGTGCCAAATTGCCATGGATACATTCGCTGAAAAAACAAAAGGCTTAAATTGCGAATAAAGACCTTCCCCTTAGCTCTAGTAATTTTAATTTCATAAAAAGGCCGTCTGAAACATTAGATTGTTTCAGACGGCCTACTTACAAAAACCCTTTACTTTTTAAGAAGAGACCACAAAATCTACCGTATGCGCTTCACTGTAATCAGGGATTTCCAGCTTTTCTATCATGCGGTGCAACACATCATTCGGAACAGAATGTTCGCGGTTACGGTTTTGCGATAGTAATTGCGTGTAAGGCACTTCCAAATAAATGAGATGCACACGTGCGCCGTAATCGGCAAACATCGGCAGCCATTTACTGCGCAAGTCGCGGTTGAGATTGGTCGCATTGAAGACAAATGACGTACGGGCTCGCAGGTATTCTTTTGCCTGCTCTTTACCCAAACGCACTGCTTCGGCGGTATGTTTGGAATCTGCGGGATTGAGTTTACGCTCACGGCGAATCTCATCGAGCGACAGCATAGGTAAATGGGCAAGATGTTGCCTGATGTAGCTGTCTTTGCCGCTACCTGCTATGGCGCACATGGCGTACACCTCAAAGGTCTGATCATCAAATGGCTGATAATCCGGCATTTCGCTACGGCCGTTAAGATAGAGATAGCGTCCGTAATCGCTGGCGAACGTACGTGCCTTACCCCAACAAGCATTTTCTTCACAGAGTTCACGAAACAAATCAACGCGCAGCAAAATATCCTGTTGGTCGCAACATATACGACCCAGGACATCGGCTTTAGCCAGCATGGCAAGATGTGCAGTGTTAACCTGCAAACTGGCCGCTATGACAGCTCGATCAGGATTAGGCTTGTTAATTGCCCATAAAGGCAATCCGTGCAAGCGCACAAGTTTGGCGATTGCTTCTCTTACGGCAAATGGAGCGGCAAATTCGGTATACAGTAAAGTACGGGCAGTATGCTCGCCTTTTTTTGCGTGATGCGGCGAAACGATACGCTCTTTACCGTTTTCTATTTCACGCTTGGTCGTACTGCGTTTTTCCACATCATGCAGTATGGCGGCAGCAAACAGAATATGTTGCTCCTGTTCATCAAGCGCTTGAAACTCGGGCAGTTGTAAAAGGGCTTCGCACACCATTTTGGTATGCGTAAATACATCGCCTTCAGCATGCCACTCAGGGTCTTGCAGAACATCCTTCATATCGGCAAACCAGCTGAAACGACGTTCTAAGGCTTGCCAATCAGGAAGTTGACCGGGTATGTAATCTGGGAATGTCCACATAATTGTCTTTCTTATTATTGGATAATTGGACTTCAGGCCGTCTGAAACTGCCAGCTTTGCCAATGGTATTTGTCGTAATCGATAAGACGGGCAGGCTTCCAAGTTTTCGTCCAATGAACGTCGGTTTTAACGTGTTTGGCTCGCACCAATTTGAAAAGATTATCAAATTCATTGAATTGAACAGGCAGGTTGCCGTTGTTGGTGGCAAAATCAGCGGCGTTCCGGATAACGAAACCTTCACTGCATGCCGCTCCTGTTTTCGGATCGTAGCCGCCAAGCTTACCGGCAGTTTGTACGCTGTCTGTCCACGGCTCTCCCAAATTAGCGGCAAGCCATTGCGCTAAAGCAATATCTTCATTGGCGTATTTTTGAGTGGAATCTGCAAGCGGCTGGACAATTGGGATTTCTGGCACAGTCGGAAAATCAAACAGCTGCGCATAAAATTTAACCTCTTCCCATGAAAGCCAATGTCCGCCACGGCGGACGGCGAATAGATAAAAATAGCTTTCCAGTTGAGAATAGGCAATCGAATGAATGCCGTACATATTCTCGCCAAAAAGTTCGAGATCGCCCAAATCATCTTTGATTTGCTGCCATCGTTGCAGCAAAGGTTTATCCCACGGATGCTGGGTAGGTGCAGCATGACTACGGGCATAGAGGCCGTGCGCGGCAAAGCAGTTGTTTTGCCCATCTAATTTTTCGGTTAAAACCAATTTCGGCAGCGAGGCAAAATATGAAAGAAAGCCGCGCGGCATAAAGCGGTCGTCTGAAGTCGTGCCGAGGCTGATGGGCGCGTGCAGGCTGCGGGCGTATTTTTGAGGTTCAGTTGTCGTCATAATATTTTTTCCTTTTTATTCATTTTTTAATTTTCTTTTCAAGTGTTCCCAGCAACCCGTTACATTTTTCCCACCATATTTCCTTGTTTGGAAACCAAAAGCTGGTCGATTTTCAAATTTTCAGTATCGATAATTTCAAACTTATAACCGGCATAAACCAGAAAATCTGTACGTTTCGGGATTTTGCGCAGGGAATACATCATAAAGCCGGCGATGGTTTCGTAGTTTTCCGAATCGGGAAACTCTTCGATATCCAACGCACGCATGACATCGGCGAGCGGGGTCGCGCCGTCCACCAACCATGTGTCTTCGGTACGGCGGATGATTTGCGGCTCTTCTTCGGTATTGACCAGCTCGCCCATCACAATGCTCATCACATCTTTCAGCGTTACCACGCCAACCACCAGCGCGTATTCGTTCACTACGACGGCAAAGTCTTCGCCAGAAGTCTTGAAGGTTTCCAAGACATCGTAAAGCGACAGCGTATCGGGGATAAACAAGGCTTTACGCAACACGCGCTTGTCGGTCAGCCGGACATCTTTTTCTCTTAAAAATAAGGTCAGCAACGTATGCGATTCGATATAGCCGATAACGCGTTCCAAATCGCCGTCGCACACAAGGAATTTGTTGTGCGGTTTGTCCGACATCATTTCCAACACGGTATCGCTGTTGTCGTTTTTATCAAAATAGACAATGTATTCGCGCGTGCTCATGGTGGAAGTTACCTTGCGCTCTTGCATATCGAAAATGTTTTCAATCAGATAGTGTTCTTGTTCTTTCAACACACCAGCCTGCGCACCGGCATCGACGACGGCGTAAATGTCTTCCGAAGTCAGTTGTTCCTGACGGACGGTGGAAATTTTGAAGAGCTTGAATATTGCGTTTGCCAATCCGTCAAAAATCAAAATAAACGGCTTTAAGATAAAAATCAAAAACATCATCGGACGCACAATGCGTACCGCCACCGCTTCGGGATGGGTCATTGCCATACGCTTGGGCATCAGGTCGGCAATTAAAATAAAGCTGCCTGTAACCAGCGAGAATGTCAGCAAAGAGGCAACTGTGCTGCCCCAACTACCTGCGTTCTCCAATAGTTTGCCAAAATACGGACGTATTGCTGCCTCGCCGACAATACCGGCAAGAATGGCGACGGCGTTCAAACCGATTTGGACAACGGTAATAAAACTGCCCGGCTGCTGCTGCATATTGATTACGTCAAGCGCACGCGTATCGCCGCCGTCTTTCGCCATGACCTGCAATTTGATTTTGCGTGCCGAAGCCAGCGCAAGTTCGGAACAGGATACAAACGCGCTAATGACAATCAGCAGGCACAATAATAGTAAGGCTTCAAAAATATTCATGAAAAAGTGTGTGTGTATGGTATAGGTTAAAAATATTCAAACAGCAAAGGCCGTCTGAAAAATTCAATTTGATCTTAGATTTGTATTATGTACATTTATTGTTTTAATCATCCAGTGCATCTTCATCCAAGGATTTCAACCATTTCAGCTTTTCGCCAATTTTGATTTCCAATCCACGAGGGACAGGTTGATAGAAATCGGGTTCATCCAAGCCGTCGGGCATATAGCTTTCGCCAGCGGCGTAGGCATTAGGTTCGTCATGGGCATAGCGGTATTCGCGTCCATAACCCAATTCTTTCATCAGTTTGGTCGGCGCATTGCGCAGATGGACAGGCACTTCGTCGCTGGCATTTTCTTTGACGAAACGGCGCATTTGGTTGTATGCCTTGTAGCCCGCGTTGGATTTCGCGGCGGCGGCGAGATACAACACGGCTTGCGCCAGTGCGAGCTCCCCTTCGGGCGAGCCTAAGCGCTCATAAGTAGCGGCGGCATCATTGGCAATCGTTAAGGCACGCGGATCGGCCAAGCCGATGTCTTCCCATGCCATGCGGACAATGCGGCGGGCAAGATAGCGCGGGTCGGTACCGCCGTCGAGCATACGGCAGAACCAATACAAGGCCGCGTTAGGATGCGAACCGCGCACGGATTTGTGCAGCGCGGAAATCTGATTGTAGAAACTATCGCCACCCTTATCAAAACGACGGATTTGCGCACCCAAACTGTCGGCAAGAAATTCGGCGGTCAGGGTTTTCAGACGACGTGTATTAGCAGCGCGTAAAAGCTGCTCGATCAAGTTCAACAATCTGCGCGCATCGCCATCGGCGGTATTCACAAGCAATTCTTGCGCATCTGCTTCAATCGTGAAATCTTGGTATTCAGGCAAAGCCAATACTTTGGTAATCAGCTTCTTCAGGTCGTCTGAAGACAAGGATTGCAAGACATACACCTGCGCCCTGCTAAGTAAAGCCGGATTGACTTCAAATGACGGATTTTCCGTGGTGGCGCCGATAAAGGTTAATAAGCCGCTTTCGACATAAGGCAAAAATGCGTCCTGCTGCGCTTTGTTGAAGCGGTGTACCTCGTCAACAAACAAAATTGTCGCGCGCCCTTGCTGCAAGGCAATTTCAGCTTTCTCGATTGCCTCGCGTATGTCTTTCACGCCGGAAAATACGGCGGAAACCGGCAGAAACTGGGCATTGAAACTCTGCGCCAAAATCCGTGCCAGCGTGGTTTTGCCTACACCCGGCGGCCCCCATAGCAACATAGAATGCGGCTTCCCGCCTTCCACCGCCACGCGCAAAGGTTTACCTTCGCCGATTAAGTGCTGCTGCCCGATGACATCATCTAAAGAATGCGGGCGCAAGCGTTCGGCTAAAGGGGCTTCGGGTTGGCGGGCGAAAAGGTCGGACATAGCGGCTTTCGTGCTGATTGATTAAAAAGAAAACTCGCTAGCATTATACGGCAGTTTCGCAAACTCACATATCGGGCCGCATTACGGTATAATACATGCTATTTTGAGAACTCTTCGGGCGTTTCAGACGGCCTTGCTAACAGGAAACATCATGACTTCAAAAACTCTTTTGGCAGCTGTTACATCAGCTTTCTTATTGGGTGCATGCGCTACCGGCGGCGAATCTTTCGGCGGCTTGGGCAGCGGTACAGGTATCGGCAGCAGCGTAGTGAAAATGGCGGTAGACAGCCAATGCCGTACCGAATTGAACAAACGTAACGAATGGCGTGTCATTGCTTTGGCCATGAGTGCGGAAAAACAAGCCGAATGGGAAAATAAAATCTGCAGCTGCGCCAGCGAAGAAGCACCAAACCAATTGACTGCAACCGAAATGATGCAAGTCTTGAGCCCGGCAACCCGCGATCAGGCCATTGCGTCCGTTACTGCGAAAACGGTTACCGCCTGCTTCAAACGACTCTACAAATAATCGTTCAGACGGCCTTTTTTAATATCGAGGCCGTCTGAATTCGTTTTGACTTTCTATTTGAATTTTAAATACATAGAGAAGAAACCATGAAATACATCAGCACCCGCGGTGCGACCGCACGCAAGCAATTCAGCGAAGTTTTATTGATGGGTTTGGCTCCTGACGGCGGTTTGATGCTGCCTGAGCAATACCCTCAAATCGACCGTGCTACTTTAGACCAATGGCGCACACTCAGCTATCCTGAGCTGGCGTTTGAAGTTATGAGCCTGTTTGCTACCGACATCCCTGCTGATGATTTACGCGACATCATCAACCGTACCTACACCGAAGAAGTATTCGGTACCAAAGCCATCACTCCGGTGCGCACACTTTCAGACGGCATCAAAATCCAAGCCCTCTCCAACGGCCCGACTTTGGCATTCAAAGACATGGCCATGCAATTCTTGGGCAATGCGTTTGAATATGTATTGAACAAAGAAGGCAAAGAACTCAATATCTTAGGCGCCACCAGTGGCGACACCGGCTCTGCCGCCGAATATGCCCTGCGCGGTAAAAAAGGCATCAATGTCTTCATGCTGTCTCCGGAAGGCAAAATGAGCGCATTCCAACGCGCGCAAATGTTCAGCTTGCAAGATGCCAACATCCACAATATCGCCGTTGAAGGTATGTTTGACGACTGCCAAGACATCGTCAAAGCCGTACAAAACGATGCCGAATTCAAAGCCAAATACCACATCGGCACAGTCAACTCCATCAACTGGGGCCGCATTGTCGCCCAAGTCGTGTACTACTTTGCCGGTTATTTCAACGCCACTTCGAGCAATGACGAAAAAGTCAGCTTCTGCGTACCAAGCGGCAACTTCGGTAATGTCTGCGCCGGTCATATCGCCCGTCAAATGGGCCTACCCATCCACCGCTTGATTGTCGCCACTAACGAAAACGACGTATTGGACGAATTTTTCAAAACCGGTGCATACCGCCCGCGCAACAGCGAACACACCCACGTTACTTCCAGCCCGTCTATGGATATTTCCAAAGCCTCCAACTTCGAGCGTTTTGTGTTTGACCTGATGGACCGCGATGCAGACGAAATCAAAACCTTATGGGCGGAAGTAGGTTCCGGCAAAGGTTTCAATTTGGAATTTGTCTTAAACAAAGTACATCAACAATATGGCTTTGTTTCCGGCAAATCGACCCATGCCAACCGCCTTGCCACCATCAAACAGGTTTACGAGCAAGACCGTGAATTGATTGATCCGCATACAGCTGATGGTGTCAAAGTAGCGCGTGAAGTCCGCGAAGCCGGCGAAACCATCGTCTGCCTCGAAACCGCACTGGCCGCCAAATTTGAAGCCACCATCCATGAGGCTGTCGGCGAAGTTTCCATCCCTCGTCCGGCCGCATTGGAAGGCTTGGAAAACCTGCCGCAACGTGTCCGTGTTGTCCCTAATAATGCAACAGCAGTGAAAGACATCATTAAGGAAGCCCTGGCTTAACCGGCCGTCCTTGACGACTGCACAGGCCGTCTGAAAAAGTTTCAGACGGCCGCAACCGATATTTGAGAAGTGGGTAACATTATTGCCAAACCCACCACGCCGCAGTCGTTCCTAATATAAAATCAAGGTGTTAAAACAATACCAACTCCTTTTGACTTTCAATTGCAAACATTGTAATGACAGATATTTTCGTTTAGAATTGCATGTTTGCTCTAAATTTGGATTGATATGCAGACAACACAAGCCACATCCAACTGGGAGCTATACAAGCGCTTGCTTGGATATTTGAAAAGCTATTGGAAGATGTTTATCGTCTCCGTAGTGGCCATGCTGATTGTCGCCGGTACGATGCCGGCTTTCGGTTACTTGCTCAAACCTTTGATCAATGAAGGTTTTGTCGATAAAAACATGAAAAGCATGTCATGGTTGCCGCTGGCAATTGTGGCGCTGTTTTTCGTTCGCGGCCTGTTTAACTTCATCAACGAATATTGCACGACGTATCTGTCCAGCCACTTGGTGCAGCGCTTGCGCGGTGAAATGTTCAACAAAATGATGCACCTGCCGACTTCGTATTTCAGCAGCAATACCGGCGGCCGTTTGATGTCTCGTATCTTGAACGACGTCAATCAAATTACCGATGCAGGGTTTAACGTCATTACCGTGATTGCTAAAGACGGCGTGAGCGTAGTCGGCCTATTGGGCTTGCTGACTTATCTGAACTGGCGTTTGACCCTGATTACTTTTATCATCTTGCCGGTTGTTGCTGTATGTATCCAAACAGTCAGCAAACGCCTGCGCAAACTGTCTGCCAACAACCAAATTTATCTTGGCCAGCTGATGCAGGTCTTGGGCGAAAGCATTAATGGTGAACGCGTTGTAAAAATCTACGGCGGTCAAGATTATGAAAACCGCCGCTTCGACCGTATTGCCAATGATGTTCGCCGCAACCTGCTCAAACAGGTTTCCGCCAGCTCTGCCGGTACCGGCATTACGCAATTAATGGCCTCGGTTGCTCTGGCTGCGATTATTTACGCAGCCGCACGCCAAGCAGGGCTTTCCGGCTTCAGCGCAGGCGATTTTATGTCGTTTTTGTCCAGTATGATCATGATGTTTGATCCCATCAAACGCATGACCGGCGTGATGCAATCCCTTCAACGCGGTTTGGCGGCGGCTGAAAGTGTCTTCACCTTTTTGGATCAACCCGAAGAGAGCAACGAAGGCAAACAAATCCTCAGCCCAAACCCTGGCGATATCGAATTTTGCGACGTTGTACACCGCTATCCTGAAGCCGAACGCAACAGCTTGAACCACATCAACCTGCTTGTACCGCAAGGCAAAGTGACCGCATTGGTCGGCGCATCAGGCTGCGGCAAAACCACCTTGGCCAATATGTTGCCGCGCTTCCTTAATCCGGATGAAGGTAAGGTTTTGATTAGCGGCATCAACATCAATGAATATACACTCGAAAGCCTACGCAGCCGCATGGCTTTCGTCGGCCAGAACGTTGTCCTGTTTAATGGTACGATTGCTGAAAACATTGCCTATGCTCAAGCCGGTAACTTCAGCGAAGAAGAAATTATCAATGCTGCAAAAGCCGCCAATGCTTGGGAATTTATCCAAAAAATGCCGCAAAGCCTGCACACTGAAGTTGGCGAAAACGGTTTAAAACTGTCTGGCGGCCAACGTCAACGCCTCGCCATTGCGCGTGCGCTTTTGAAAAATGCACCGATTTTGATTTTGGACGAAGCCACCAGTGCATTGGATAATGAATCCGAACGTTTGGTACAAACCGCATTGGAAAACCTGATGCAAAACCGTACCACATTAGTGATTGCCCACCGACTTTCGACCATCGAAAAAGCCGACAACATCGTTGTGATGCATGAAGGCAATGTAGTCGAACAAGGCACTCATCATGAATTGATCAACGCAGGCGGACGCTATTCCGACCTGCACAGCCTCAGCGAAAAATCAGCCAAACCGGCAAGTAAGTAGCTGAACAGCATATTCCATTCTTTTTATTAACCTTGGCCGCCCCGACCTATCCTTTTCAGACGGCCTTATCCGACAGGAAATATCAATGGCAGCATTCAACACCCAGAAAGTCTTGTCCGTACACCACTGGACCGACGCTTACTTCACTTTCACCTGCACCCGTGACGAATCTTTGCGCTTTGAAAACGGCCAGTTCGTCATGGTCGGCCTGATGGTTGACGGCAAACCGCTGATGCGCGCATACAGCGTGGCTTCTGCCAACTGGGAAGAGCATCTGGAATTTTTCAGCATTAAAGTACAAGACGGCCCATTGACCAGCCGCCTGCAACACCTTAAAGTCGGTGATGATGTCCTCATCAGTAAAAAACCGACCGGTACATTGGTTGCCGGCGACCTGAATCCGGGCAAACACCTCTACCTCTTGAGCACCGGTACCGGCATCGCACCTTTCTTGAGCATTACCAAAGACCCTGAAATTTACGAGCAATTCGAAAAAATCATCTTGGTTCACGGCGTACGCTACAAAAAAGACTTGGCATACTACGACCGCTTTACCAAAGAATTACCCGAACACGAATACCTGGGCGACTTGGTTAAAGAAAAATTGATTTACTATCCGATTGTTTCACGCGAAGACTATGTACACCATGGCCGTCTGACCGATTTAATGCGCAGCGGCAAACTCTTCGAAGACATCGGCCTGCCTAAAATCAATCCGCAAGACGACCGCGCCATGTTGTGCGGCAGCCCTGCTATGTTGAAAGACACCTGCAACGTCTTGGACGAATTCGGCCTGACCGTTTCTCCGAAAACCGGTGTCCGCGGCGACTACCTGATTGAGCGCGCATTCGTCGATCAATAACGTATCCCCGGCAGCAGGCCGTCTGAAACCCTTCTTTCAGACGGCCTAAACCTTAATAATTTATCCCACATTATGCCTACTCTACTCATCATCCGTCCGTCCAACCGTCCACAGCAAGATATCCAAACCTGCCATGCAGCTGGTTGGCAGGCTCAAGTATTGAGTCCGATCGAAATAGAGGCAGACCGTTCGGCACTAAACAAACTTCCCGAACAATTTAAGCAAGCCGATGTCGTGTTTTGGGTCAGCCCCACCGCTATTGAAACCGCAGCGCCGCATCTGAACTTTTCAGACGGCCCTAAAGCACACATTACCGTCGGCCAAACCAGCCAACATACTTTGGCGCAATTCTCCCCCTATCCCGTATTCTCTCCCGAAGACGGCAACGACAGCGAAGCCGTCTTGAGAATGCCTATTTGGAAAAACCTGCCACCCAACGCCCGAGTTCTAATCATTCGAGGCCATGGAGGCCGTGATTTTTTAGCAGATAAACTGACCGAACTGGGTTTCCAAATCGACATCGCCGAAATCTATTTCAGACGGCCACACGCCATCGATTGGCAGAACTTTAAAACCGAAGACATCGCCGCCGCCTACGTCACATCCGGCGAGCTCGCGCGCGAATTTTTCCATCAGATTCCGCCGCAATTTTCCCGATTCTTCGAATCCTTGCTATACTTCACCCACCATCCGCGTATTGCCGATGCGCTTCGCATCGTCGGCGCCAAACATGTAGAAACCGTCACTTCTTTATCCGCTGCACTTTTATCCATGCCACAAAGGAGCCAAGCAGTGAACCCAGTCGAAGACAATAAAGATACCCAACAAGTTGCCAATACGGCAGCTCCGGCGCCTGAACGTTCTGAAAACACCAGGCC
Source organism: Neisseria sp. HMSC068C12 (assembly GCF_001814095.1). NCBI lineage: Bacteria > Pseudomonadati > Pseudomonadota > Betaproteobacteria > Neisseriales > Neisseriaceae > Neisseria > Neisseria sp. HMSC068C12. Next base: position 198,413 of record NZ_KV814829.1, read on the forward strand.
TTCTGAACAAATCAAACCTACCCAACCTCAGCGAGTGGAGGCGAGCATGACCGAGTCCAACAATCTCCCACAAAACAACGCCCCTGTTATCATCAAACAATCTGGCGGCAAAGCCTTGGCTGCAGGTGCAACCGTCTTGGCACTGCTTAGCTTGGGCGCGAGCGGATTCCTGTTTGTACAGGGTCAAAATGTTTTAAAAAACCAAGAGCTCGAATTCAACCAAAAAATCGACAAAGCCGCATTGGGCGAATCTGAAAACGCCAGCCTTTTAAAAGACAACCTCAACCGCCAAACCGCTATTCAGGCCGAGTTAGACCGCCTGAACAACGGTCAAAAAAACAATAGCGATCAAATCCTGCAAACGCAGAAAGCTTATCAAGAGTTACTCAAAGGTCGTATCAACTGGTTGGTCGACGAAGCCGAATCCATGTTGAACACTGCTTCGCAACAATTGATGCTGTCAGGCAACCTTCAAGGCGCGGTCAGCGTATTGGAACACATCGACAGCCGCTTAAGCCGTTTTGAACAGCCTGAGCTTATCCCCATCAAGCAAGCCATCAGCAATGATTTGGCCGCGCTGAAAAACCGTCCTTATGTCGATATTTCCGCCACTGCCTTGCGTATCGACCGTTTGGAAACCGGTATTTCAGGCCTGCCTTTGGTTTTGGACGGCGTATTGAAACCAGGTGCCGCGCCTGTCGAAGCCGCCAATTCAGGAACTTGGTGGGAAAACACATGGGAAAAATCCCTCAATGCCCTCAAAGGCTTGGTTGAAGTCCGTCATCTGGACAGCAACGACGCCATGTTGATTTCACCCGATCAAACCTACTTCATCCGTGAAAACCTGCGCCTGCGCCTTTTGGATGCGCGCATTGCCCTGTTGCAACACAACGGCGAAGTGTATCAAAGCGATTTGAACAACGTTGAAGCAACTGTAAAACAATACTTCGACAGCAAATCCCCTGCTACCCAGTCATGGTTGAAAGAGTTGGCCGAACTCAAAGCCCTTGATGTCCGCATGATCTCAGACGACAGCTTGAAAGCCAGCTTGAGCGCCGTTCGCGCTTATCAAGAAGGTTCGCGTACACAAATGACGACCGAAGAAGCTGCACAAACCCAAGCTACCGAGAAAACCGCTTCCGCTCCGGCTGCAGCTACCGAACAAGCCACAACTGCTGCACCCACTGCCGCTTCTGCACCTCAATCTCTGGAAGCACCTGCTTTGCCGTCTGAAAACAAAAAAGAACCGGCCGCCGAAGCTGCCAAACCACAAAACCAAACCAAGCCTGCTGCCAAAATTAAAGGAGAGCAAGCATGAAAACCGTCGTTTGGATTGTCATTCTGTTTGCAGCCGCCGTTGGTTTAGCGTTGGCTTCCGGCATTTATACAGGTAACGTGTATGTCGTGGTTGAGCAAACCATGCTACGTATCAATCTGCATGCCTTTGTTTTAGGCCTGCTATTGAGCGTATTCGTTTTGTATTTCCTGGTTAAATTCGTGTTCGGCCTCTTGAACCTTCCGGCGCGTATGCAACGCTTCGGCATTGCCCGCAAAGGCCGTCAGGCTTCTGCCTCTTTGAACAGCGCAGGTCTGGCATATTTTGAAGGTCGTTTTGAAAAAGCCGAACAAGAAGCTGCCAAAGTCTTGCAAAACAAAGAAGCCGGCGACAACCGCACCCTGGCTTTGATGTTGGGCGCGCACGCAGCCGACCAAATGGAAAACTTCGAATTGCGCGACCGCTACCTACACGAAATCGAACACCTGCCACAAAAACAACAGCTTTCCCGTCATCTTTTGCTGGCCGAATCTGCACTGAGCCGCCGCGATTATCCGACTGCCGCACAAAACCTTGAAGCCGCAGCAAAAATCAACGGCAACTTGAGCCGCTTGGTGCGTCTGCAATTACGTTATGCCTTTGATCACGGCGATGCTTCAGATGTCTTGGCAAAAGCGGAAAAACTGGTCAAAGCCGGCGCCATCAACGATTACGAAGCCGAACAGTATCAAAACTGGGCATATCGCCGCCTCTTGAGCGAAGTAACCGATGCAGGCCGTCTGAAAGCCTGTTTGAAACAGATTCCCGAAAGTGTGAAGTCTGGCGAATTGTGCGTCGCGATTGCCGAAAAATACGAGCGTTTGGGTTTGTATGCCGATGCAGTCAAATGGGTTAAAACCCATTATCTGCAAACCCGCCAGCCCGAGCTTTTGGAGGCATTTGTCGAATCCGTGCGTTTCCTAAGCGAGCGCGAGCAACAAAAAGCCATCGACTTAGCAGACTCTTGGTTACAGGAACAACCCGACAATGCACTGCTGTTGATGTATCTTGGCCAACTGGCCTACGGCCGAAAACTTTGGGGCAAAGCCCAGGGCTACCTCGAAGCCAGTATCGCCCTGCAACCCAGCGTATCCGCACATTTGGTCTTGGCTCGCGTGTTTGATGAAACCGATCAACCGCAAAAAGCGCAAGAACAACGCAATCTAGTTTTGGAAAGCGTGGCCGAAGAAGAACATCCGGCAGCCCTTCCTCAACCAAATTGATGTGCTGATTTCGCATTAAGCGACAATATGAAATCTACAACAAAACCAACCATTTAATCATTTCAGACAGCCTCTATACATATCTAAGGCCGTCTGAACTTTGTCCAACATACCAAATCAGAAAGCCTATTTATCATGACTGCTCTGAAAAACGACACTTTCCTCCGCGCCCTGCTCAAACAACCTGTCGAATACACTCCCATCTGGATGATGCGCCAAGCTGGACGCTATCTGCCTGAATACAAAGCCACACGCGCACGCGCAGGCAGCTTTCTCGATTTGTGCAAAAACACCGAGCTGGCAACCGAAGTTACCATCCAGCCTTTAGAACGTTTTGATCTGGACGCAGCAATTCTGTTTTCCGATATTCTGACCGTTCCCGATGCCATGGGTTTGGGCCTGTATTTTGCCGAAGGCGAAGGCCCGAAATTTGAACGCGCCTTGCAACACGAAGCCGACATTGCAAAACTGCAAGTTCCCGACATGGAAAAACTGCAATACGTCTTTGATGCCGTAACTTCCATCCGTAAAGCACTGGACGGCCGAGTTCCGCTCATCGGCTTCTCCGGCAGCCCGTTCACACTCGCCTGCTACATGGTTGAAGGCGGCAGCAGCAAAGAATTCCGCACCATTAAAACCATGATGTATTCGCGTCCTGATTTGCTGCATAAAATCCTCGACACCAATGCCCAAGCCGTTACCGCTTATCTCAACGCCCAAATCGATGCCGGCGCACAAGCCGTACAAATTTTCGACACTTGGGGCGGCGTGTTGAGCGATGCAGCGTTTAAAGAGTTTAGCCTGAAATACATCCGACAAATCGTTGCCGGACTCAAACGCGAAAGCGAAGGTCGCCGCGTGCCTGTTATCGTATTTGCCAAAGGCGGCGGCTTATGGCTGGAAAGCATGGCAGAAATCGGTGCAGATGCATTGGGCTTGGACTGGACATACAACATCGGCGAAGCCCGCCGTCGCGTCGGCGAACAAGTTGCCCTGCAAGGCAACTTCGACCCGTTTGCCCTCTTCGGTACGCCCGAATCTATCCGCACCGAAGTCGCACGCATCCTTGCCGACTACGGCAACGGCAGCGGCCATGTATTCAACCTCGGCCACGGCATCAACCAACACGCCGACCCCGAACACGCCAAAATTCTGGTCGATACCGTACACGAACTGTCCCGTCAGTATCACCGTTAATGAAAGCAACGCAAAGGCCGTCTGAAAGCAAAAACACAATTATCGTGTAAATTTGTTTTCAGACGGTTTTTCTATATACTTAATATCTGAAGCTTATCAGCTGACACCCCAAAACTTAAAAACTCATCCACTCCCCACCGAATATGAATTTCTTAAAAGACATCACCTGGACCGAGATTTTTATCTTCGCCCATACCTGCGCCGCACTCGCCTGCATGCTGCGCGTGTTGTACAAACAAAAAAACATCGGCTCAACCTTTGCCTGGCTGATTATCCTTTTCCTTTTTCCCGTATTCGGAACCATCGCCTACATCCTCATCGGCGAGCCGCGTCTCGGTACGGCCCGCGCCAAACGTACCGGCGAAATGAACCGTTTCTACCGCAACTTTGCCGCCGCCCACCTTACCGATATGTATCTCGATATTGCCGACCAAGTGAAATCACGTTACCACGGCATCAGTAAAGTTGCCGAAAAAGGAACGGGGCTGGGTGCAACCCGAGGCAACGCCATGAGCCTGCTCTCAACCACCGACACCATCATTGACAGCATGCTTGCCGACATATGCGCCGCAACCCACTCCTGCCTGTTGGCCTTTTACATTATCGAACCCAAAGGCCGCATCGAAGAAATTCTAAATGAAATCCTTGCCGCCAAAACCAGAGGCGTAGACTGCGCCATACTGGCCGATGCCGTCGGCAGCAGGAGCTTTTTTGAAAGCGATTGGGTAGAGATACTGCGCCAAGCAGGCGTTGAAGTACATACCTCATTGCCTGTCGGCATCTGGCGTACATTATTCACGCGCACCGATCTGCGCAACCACCGCAAAATCCTCGTTATCGACAGCAAAATCGGTTACACAGGCAGCTTCAACCTTGTCGACCCCCGCTATTTCAAACAAAACTCCGGCGTCGGAGAATGGGTAGATGTCATGATGCGCTGTACAGGGCCTATGGTTTTGGAACTGTCTGCCGTCTTCTTCGCCGACCTTGCCGTCGAAACCGATGAAAACCTCCAAAACGTACAAACATACCTCAATCAAGCCCAAAGCCTGCTACCTAAAATCCTTCCCGAAAAAATGCAGCAAGGCGATATTGTTGCCCAAATCATTCCATCCGCTCCCGAGCAAGGCAGCTTCGTTATCTACGAAACCATCATCAGCGCCATCTATGCCGCCACCAAACAAATCACGATTACCACTCCCTACTTTGTCCCCGACGAGCCGCTTCTCATGGCATTAACCGTTGCCGCCAAACGCGGCGTCAAAGTGACCCTGATACTGCCAGCCAAAGTCGATTCACTGATGGTACGCTACGCCTCACGCGCCTACTACCCTATGTTGCTGGAAGCCGGGGTCAAAATTGCCATGTTTGAAGGTGGGCTCTTACATGCCAAAACCATGACCATTGACGAAGACTACTCCCTCTTCGGCACGGTCAACATGGACATGCGCAGCTTCTTCCTCAACCTCGAAATCAGCCTCGCCATCTACGATCGCGATACCACCAAACAAATCTGCCACCTACAGCGCAGCTACCTTAAAAGCAGCAGCTACATTGCCATCAAATCATGGCAACAACGCTCCAAACTCCGCGGCCTTGTGGAAAATGCCGTCCGTCTAATGAGCCCTTTGTTGTAAAACATAAATATTTAGGCCGTCTGAAAAATATTTTTCAGACGGCCTTTTAAATAAAACACTGATAGATAAAATTCTTTATTGACGGATATTCAAGCTATCCTTTCTCTCCCTCTCGGAAAAAGTAAGACTCAACCCATTTCCCAACCAAAGAATCTTTACCAAATTTAACTAAAATATAAACTAATTGATTTTTATAAAAATCCTATTAATTTGAGACTGGAATAAAACAGAATATATTTATTAATATCCATTAAGAATTTGATAATCATTATTATAACAATTAGAATAAGCAGTCAATTTTTTACTTAGGAAAAATCATGAATAAGGTCTACTCTCCTGTATTCCGCCTTAGTATCATTACACTCGCATTATCAACAAGCTTCGCTCATGCCGAAAATTTGCAACCCGCAGAAACTGCCGAGCTGAATGAAATTAAGGTCACCGGTACTGCCGTACCGACTCGTGTAACCCGCAACCAGCTCGACCGCGAAACTTCGACCGATTTGAAACAAGTCATGAAAGATCAAATCGGTATGGATGTCGGCGGCGGCAACGGCGTAGCGCAGTTTTACAGCATCCGCGGCGTTGGTGAAGACAAAATTAACCTAGAAGTCGACAACACCAGCCAATCCACAAAAATCTTCCACCACCAAAGCCGCTTCCAGCTTGATCCTGCTTTGGTGAAAAGCATCAACGTCGAAAAAGGCACAGGCGCGGCAAGCGCGGGTTTGGGTGCGGTCGGCGGTACCATCCGCGTAACAACGGTTGACGCAAAAGACCTCCTGACCGACGGCAAACCTTTCGGTTTCAAACTGGGCGCAGGCTTGAGCAGCAATAAAGGCTCAACCGGCAGCGCAGCGGTTTACGGCTATCAAAACGGCTTCGATGCCCTGTTTGCAGGCAACTTCCTCAACAACCGCGACTACAAAGACGGCAACGGCAATGTCAACCTCGGCAGTCGTCTGAAACAGCACAGCTACCTCGCCAAACTCGGCTACGATTTCAACGACGACCACGGCATCCGCCTGACCTACCGTCAGGAATACCAAAAAGGCAACCGCACCGACAAAGCCGAGTTCCAAAACGTTGACAGCTACATCGGCGTGGACGGCACTTATCAAAAAGAACAAACCTACAATCTGGAATACCGCGGCCGCAACGTCGGCTTCATCGACAAAATCGATGCCAACGTCTTCCAAATCAATACCGACGACACCAAACCGCCCAAAGGCGCCCCTTCTCCAAAAGCCCAAGCTTCCGGCACTGCGCAAGGTGGCGTTCCTATCGGCAAACTTGAGTTAAGCAAAATCAAAGCGACCGGCGCGAATCTGAACCTCGCCAGCTCCTTCGGCGACGGACACATGGTGAAATACGGCGTCAACTACCGCCACGAAACCTCCGAGCCTTCCGACAAAGGCGCATGGCTGAAGATTCTCGGCCTATATGACCGCGACAAAGAGAAAAAAGCCGAATACGGCGTGTACGCGGAAGGCATTTGGAACCTGCACCCCGTTACCCTGACCACCGGCCTGCGTTACGACCATTTCAAATACAACGCCGCCAGCAAACAAAGCGCGTCGCACGGTCAGCTCAACCCCAGCATCAGCGCGATTTGGGACATCAACGACAACTTCTCCCTCTTGGCAAACCTCAATCAGGCAAGCCGCGCGCCCCGCCTGAACGAAGCCCTACTGGCTAACGAACGCGCAGGCGCTGCCGCCGATTTGGACAGCAACCTCAAAGCCGAAACCGCCCGCCGTGCCGAAATCGGCTTCAAATGGCGCAACGACAACTTCAACGTCAGCGGCAGCGTGTTCCACCAACGCATCAAAGACCTCATCGTCTATCGTTGGGCAAAAATCAACAACAACACCGCCTCCATCACCGAGCGCGGCAAGATTTACAACGGCGGCACGCTCAAAACCTACGGCTACGAACTTGACGCGTCCTACCGCTGGGGCGGCCTGACCGCGCGTGCCGGCGTGTCCTACGTCAAACCCCGTCTGAACGGCGAAATGTACTACGGCGAAAGCCCGATTCAAGCAGAAGACCACGAAAGCTCGTTCACCTTCTGGAACACCGGCCGCCAATGGCTGACCGGCCTGTCTTATCAGTTTGAAAACCCCAAACTCGAAATCGGCTGGCGCGGCCGCTACGCCCAAAGCGTGAAATACACCGATGTCGCCCGCGGACAAGGCACGATACACGGCAAGAAATCAGGCTACGGCGTACACGACATCTACGCCAACTGGCAGCCGCTGAAAAAAGACAACCTGAACGTCAACTTCGCCGTCAACAACATCGGCAACAAGCAATACCGTTCGCACAGCCAACGCTTCCCCGACGGCAACGGACGCACTCCCTTCTACGAACGCGGCCGCGAGTTCGCCTTGGGCGTGAACTATCGTTTCTGATGATACGAACGACGTTATAAAGAAACCAAAGGCCGTCTGAAATTCAGTTTTCAGACGGCCTTTTATAATTCGTAGACAATTTGATTTTAAAGTATCTCCTCTCCCTTTCTAGTTACACAACGGATTATCCAGTCTTCAAATCTTCTCCATTGGGCTTCTTTTCCAAATCGGTCATGATTTGATTCCTTCTGAAAACTGACTACCAATTCTTCCAATATAAATAAAATATTATATAGATCATCTCCAGTGCCGTCTGAAAATATAAGGCTGTATTTTTACATTTAACCATGACGTTGGAGTTTAAAAATACAATCCAAATATTCATTACACTTTTACTGTAAACCATTTGACAAAGTCATCTTTAAAGCTATAATATTTCTCATATATGATTTTTGTTATATATATTTATTGATAGACAATTCATTCTGAAACAAGGAGCAATAAAATGAAACGAAACTTGGGTACTTTGGATCGCGTAATCCGTATTGTTATCGGCGTAGCGCTGATTGCTGCAGCCGCTACCGGACAAATTGGCTGGTGGGGTTGGCTGGGCATCGTCCCTCTGGGCACAGCACTGATTGGCAACTGCGCACTGTACAGCTTATTGGGCATCAACACCTGCCGCATCAACAAAAAATAACGAAGACAAAACATGAGTACGGTCGGACAACTCCCGCGAATCACGCCTTCCGAAGCTACGGCAAAAATCCGTGAGGACGCGTTGGCAGTCGATATCCGAAGCCAAGCCGAATATCGGGGCGGGCATATTGGCGGTGCATTATCCCTTCCGCCTGAACAGCAGCGAGACAAACTGCCCGATGATACAGCCCCATGCCTGATTTTTTATTGCCTGAGCGGCAAACGTACAACACGGGCAGAAACAATATTGTCAGTGCTTGGCCAAGGTCGAGAATGCTATATTCTAGAAGGCGGCTTACAGGCATGGAAGGCTGCAGGGCTTCCTACTGTTGCCGACCGTGCCGCACCGGACATCATGCGGCAGGTGCAAACCATTGCGGGCAGTTTGATTCTGTTGGGCGTGCTGGCAGGTTGGCTGGTATCGCCTTGGTTTTATCTGATAGACGTAATGGTCGGTGCAGGCCTGTTAACGGCGGGGTTAACCGGATTCTGCGGCATGGCACGCCTGCTGGCCAAAATGCCATGGAATCATTAAGCAAAGGCCGTCTGAAAGTTGCTGCTAAGACTATTATGACTGATAATTCGACCTCCTCATTTGCCGACAAGCGTGAAAAATGACCACTGCCGACAATCAACCACCCTACGAAGAAGCCACCGCTTTTCTCAAACTACTGGCCAATCCCAACCGCCTCGCCGTATTGTGCAAACTACATGAAAGGCCGCACAATGTAACCGAGTTGGCTGAATCATCCGGACTGCCACAAGCGGCAATGTCCAGCCAATTAGCCCTACTGCGTGAAGCCGGTTTGGTATCGTTTGAAGTGAACCATCGGGAACGGCAATATTACATTGCCGACCCGAGGGTAACCAAGATGATACAGTTGCTGTATTCCTTTTTCTGCGCAGAAAAATCTTGAAATATTGCCGGAATAGGAAGGCCGTCTGAAAATTTTTCAGACGGCCTTTATTGTATTTATTTTCAGATGACCTTTTTATACTGCTTCTATATTTACACTTAAAGCTCGCGTGCGTACCGCACACACCCTGCCTACAGGTTTAATGCAGGCTATGGCTTGCTATCGTGTGCCACTTGAAATAAACAACGTAAATATGAGCGTGTGTTGTTTAATGTGGATTGTTAGGGACTAATCTGATTCCTGCTGCTTCCAATCTAATTTCAGGCCTTCCTGTCATAAAATCCCAATCTTTTGGCATGGTGGATTTGAGTTTTAAATTGAAGTCCATAAACTTTGCTTCTTCTTTCGTAATATGTGCCACCTTCCAATTTTTCTGTAATGCATGCGCCAATTCTTCTTGTGTATATTTTTGCTCCTTAATTAACTCTTCAAGCTTTTCAACTATATACGCACAAGGGACAACGTGCTCAATACGACCCTGAACCCCATCTAATAATTTTTCTGATTTCCCTAAAGAAATAAAATACTCTTGTGGGTGTAATAAAGAATCGAATATTCGGCTATGGTAACCTATTCGTACTCCTGTACTCTTTTCGTGTTCAACTAAATTTGTAATATGACGAACCAGCAATAAACAAGTTTGAAAAATTAGCTTATTTTTTTCATCTAGCATTTTATTGTCTCCAAATAATTGTTTGTCTGAATAAATTTAATCTAAATGTTAGATTGTAACCCGATATTATCGTTGAAATAACAATAAATTGCGATGACGGAGCGTTTAAGCAAGTCATAGCCTACATGAAGTCTATTTATAGTGAACGTTTGGGACGCACGCGGTTAAAAGATTTGACAAGATTAATTGCTTTTATATTCCATATCGTCTTTATAAAGGGTCGTCTGAAAGCTGAAAAATCATTTCAGACGACCTTTTTTCACTAGCCTCTACTTTGCTATCACCCTGTCTTTCAAAGTCTTCAATACGTTCTTCACCGTATTAATCCGCACTTCGATATTTTCCATCTCTGCGGTAAATCGCAGCTTATCGGCTCCGGCAAGGCGGTATTTTTTATCTTTTTGAATCAGCAGGATGATTTCGGTTGGATCGACATTGTTATTTTTACCAAAGGTTACCGTTACCGCTTCGCTGGTCGCATCAATGGCATCAATGCCTAATTCTTTTGCCGCAAGCCGTAAGTGGTGGCTTTCGATGAGGGTTTTGACGGGTTGTTCGGGCAGGCCGAAGCGGTCGACGAGTTCTTCGTGTATGGCGTTGATTTGCTGCACGGTTTCGCAGACGGCAAGGCGTTTGTAGAGGACGAGCCGTTCGTGGATGTCGGGGCAGTAGCTTTCGGGCAGCAGGGCGGGGCTGTGCAGTTTGATTTCGGTGGTGATGCCCAGCGGCGCGTCGAGGTCGGGCTGGCGGCCTTTTTTGAGGTCGCGCACGGCTTGTTTGAGCATTTCGGTATAGAGTGTGAAGCCGACCTGTATCATTTCGCCGGACTGCCCTTCGCCGAGGATTTCGCCGGCGCCGCGGATTTCCAAATCCTGCATGGCGAGGGTGAAACCTGCGCCGAGTTCGTCTGCCGCCGCGATGGCGTCGAGGCGTTTTTCTGCGTCTTTGGTGATGTATTCGGGCGTGAGCAGGTAGGCGTAGGCTTGGTGATGGCTGCGGCCGACGCGCCCGCGAAGCTGATGCAGTTGCGCCAGCCCGAATTTATCGGCGCGGTTGATGATGATGGTGTTGGCGTTGGGGATGTCGATACCGGTTTCGATGATGGTGGAACAGAGTAACACGTTGAATCTTTGCTGCAAAAAGTCGCGCATGACTTGCTCCAGCTCGCGCTCGCGCAGTTGTCCGTGCGCCACGCCGATGCGGGCTTCGGGTAGCAGGGTTTCCAGCCGCTCGCGCATGTTTTCGATGGTATCCACTTCGTTGTGCAGGAAAAACACTTGTCCTCCGCGTTTGAGTTCGCGCAACACGGCTTCGCGCACGCTGCCTTCGCTGAAGGGTTTGACAAAGGTTTTGACGGCGAGGCGGCGGCTGGGTGCGGTGGTAATCAGCGAGAAGTCGCGCAGACCTTCGAGCGCCATGCTGAGGGTGCGCGGAATTGGCGTGGCGGTCATGGTGAGGATATCGACATTGGCGCGCAGGCGTTTGAGCTGCTCTTTTTGGCGCACGCCGAAGCGGTGTTCTTCATCGATAATCACTAAACCTAAATTTTTGAATTTGATGTCGTCCTGCACCAATTTGTGCGTGCCGATAACGATATCGACCGTACCGTCCGCCATGCCTTCCAGCGCGGCTTTGGTGGCTTTGCTGTTGTTGAAACGCGAAAGGCTGGCGACTTTCACGGGGAAATCGGCGAAGCGGTCGGCGAAGTTTTGCGCGTGCTGCTCGACCAGAAGCGTGGTCGGGGCAAGTACGGCGACCTGTTTGCCGCCCATTACCGCCACAAACGCGGCGCGCAGGGCGACCTCGGTTTTGCCGAAGCCGACATCGCCGCACACGAGGCGATCCATAGGTTTCGCCTGCGTCAAATCTTTAATCACGGCGGCAATGGCGGCGGCCTGGTCTTCGGTTTCTTCATAGCCGAAACCGTCGGCAAACGCCTGATAGTCCATCTCGTTGATTTCAAACTTGTATCCCGATTGGGCAGCGCGTTGGGCGTAGAGATTGAGCAACTCGGCGGCGGTATCGCGCGCTTTTTCGGCAGCTTTGCGTTTTGCTTTGTTCCACGCGCCGCTGCCGAGCTTGTGCAAAGTAACGTTTTCATGCGCCTGACCGGAGTAGCGGCTGATTAAATGCAGCTGCGAAACAGGCACATAAAGCTGCGCTTCGCCCGCGTATTCGAGCAACATCATTTCGTTGGTTTCATCGCCCAAGTCCATTGTGACCAAGCCCATATAGCGCCCGATGCCGTGTTCTTCGTGTACAACAGGATCGCCGATATTGATTTCGGCAAGGTCGCGCAACAGGCCGTCTGAAACGGCGGCGTGTTTCTTACGATGATGTTTGCGTGAGCGGGCAACATATTGATAAAGATCGGATTCGGTAATGACCGCGATGTTTTGATCTTCTAATTTAAACCCGTAAGCCAACGGCGCCACTGTAATCATCAGCGGCTCATGTGCCGACAAAAAGCCCTGCCAGTCGGATACACTTTTGACTTTTAAGCCGTTTTGCTGCAAGAAACCGAGCATGGTTTCGCGCCGTCCCAGACTTTCGGCACACAGCAAAATCCGTCCTTCAAAGGCCGTCTGAAAATCCTTCAATGCCTGCAACGGCTCGTCGGATTGGCGGTTGACGGCAAGGTCGGGCAGGGTGTGTTCCTTGCCGGAAACATCGGGCAGCACTTGTCCGTAGTTTTTCAGATGGCCTGCAAAGACATCAGAAGAGAGATACAAATGCTGTGGAAGCAAAGGCGGATATGTTTCATCGCCCTGTGCCATGGCGTAACGCGATTTGACGTCGCTCCAAAAACGGTTTGCCTCGGCATGAACATCGCCCAAAGAGACAAACAGCGCATCTTCGCCGATATAGTCAAACAGCGTTTCCAGCTCGTTTTCAAAAAACAGCGGCAGATAATATTCCACGCCCGCGCCGAAGTGGCCGTTGCTGACGGCTTTGTACACAGCGGCATCGTTCGGATTGCCATCGACTTCCTCACGAAAGCGGCTGCGGAAAATCTTTTGCGCCTCGCTGTCGGTGGGAAACTCGTGCGCCGGTAGCAGGCGGATTTCGGAAACGGGGGAAATGGTGCGTTGCGTTTCAGTATCGAAGGTTTTAATGCTGTCGATTTCATCGTCAAACAAATCGATGCGGTACGGTATTTCGCTGCCCATCGGGAACAAATCGACTATACCGCCGCGCACGGCAAACTCGCCTGCCGCGACAACATGGGAAACATGGTTATAACCTGCATCCACCAAATCACTTTTCAGACGGCCTATATCCAAAGTCTGCCCTGTTTTCAGCCAAAACGTACGCCCTGCCAGAAACGGCACGGGTGGCAGCTTCTGCATCGCCGTGGCAACCGGTACGAACAACACATCCGCAGTGCCGCTTTTAATCTGCCACAATGCTGACAAGCGCTCCGACACCAAATCCTGATGCGGTGAAAAACGCTCGTAAGGCAGCGTTTCCCAGTCCGGCAGGAATACCGCCGTATCGTGCGGACGGAAAAACAGCCAGGCCGTCTGAAGGCGTAGCGCCTGTTCCGCATCTTGGGTCAAGACAACCTTGAGCTGCTTATGCGGCAGATAACGCGCCAAAGCCAAGGGCAGCGAGCCTTGAGACAGATTGAGCCAACGGGATTTTTCACGAGGTTTGGGAATCGGATAGGTCATGACAAAACAGTTTGTAAGTAAGTAAATACAAGCACCATAGGCCGTCTGAAAAATTTTCAGACGGCCTTTAGCGATCAAATAGATTTTCAATTTTACTGGATACAGGTTTAAAAGAATATAAGCCCTTACATTCAGACGGCCACGCCGGCCAGTTTTCCAATAAATCCGGTTATCACCAATGCCGCAACGCCCCATAGGCACACGCGCAAAACGGCGGGAACAACAGGCGCGCCACCGAGTTTGGCGGAGACATAGCCTAGTCCTGCCAGTCCGCACAAAGTGGAAACTGCCAAGGCCGGAACAATGGCGCTAGAAGCTGTCAATGCGACCAGTAACGGCAAAATCGCGCCGGCACAAAATGAAGCGGCAGAAGCCAGCGCAGCCTGCATGGGACGGGCGGAAGAAGCTTCGGTAATGCCGATTTCGTCACGCGCGTGGGCGGCGAGCGCATCGTGTTCCATCAAGGCTTTGGCCACCTCTGCGGCAAGCGCATCGGACAAACCGCGGAGGCGGTAAATTTCCGTCAGCTCTTCCAACTCCGCATCAGGATTATTTGCCAACTCAAAACGCTCTTTGTGTAAATCGGCTTTTTCCGTATCCGATTGGCTGGACACAGAAACGTACTCCCCCGCCGCCATTGATACTGCGCCCCCGATAAGCGCCGAAACGCCCGTCAACAGCAGGGTTTGGAAATCAGGCGCGGCAGCGGCTACGCCCGTCAACAGCGAGGCAGTGGAAATCAGGCCGTCATTGGCACCCAATACGCTTGCCCGAAGCCAGTTGTTGCGGTCGCTGAAATGGCGTTCGCTGTGGTGTGAATACATATATGCTCCGATAAATTGGCTGTTTCCAGATGATGATAACATTGTATTGTTTTTTGAAATCAATGTCAGTTTATCCCTTCAAATCAAGCATTCTTAAATCTTTCTGCTGCCATTTCAAACCATAAAACCAACACTCCTCTTTGGATTTTTTCAGACGGCCTTAACGCTTTTACAAGCAAATTTATTGTTCCAAGTCATGGCATTATCACAAGGCAGTTTTGTGCTGCTTGGTTTATTCGTTTAAAGATGCTATCTTTATGAATCTTTCCACTCCTCAATCCATTGAAAGGATGTATCATGGCCGAAGAAAACAAAATCAAAGTAAACGATTTGCCTGAAGATAAAAAAGAGCAAACCGAAGAAACCGAGCTGCCCGTTATCAACAACGAAGAAAAACGCGGCGGTCATGGCGAAGGCGGTTGCTGCGGCGCATGCGGCGGCTAATCTTCCCGACAAAGCCCCCAAGGCCGTCTGAAAAGTCTTACTTTTCAGACGGCCTTTTCCTTTCTAAACAATTACAGGTAAATCAATGAAAGGATGCGGGAGAAGAATTTAAACCCAACCGCGTTTGTGCTACATTCACATCTTTACAAACCACAACAATCTGCACACGCAGACACACAAGGAAGAAAAAAATGTTTTGGTATATCGTCAGCTTTTTCGCCATTATCGTTTCCCTGCTCGCCCTCTGGGTCAACGCCAGCGCGTTCGGTATGCAGGATGACGGAACGCCACAATCCGAATATGAAAAAATGTTGGGCCTGGGTGCGAAGCTGAAAGACAAAGATACGGTTGCCAAGGAACGCGAAGCAGCGCGCCTTCACCCTGACGATTAAGCCTTACCGACTGGACAATCTTGCCAAACTGGGCTAATGTTCCAAACGCATAACGCACACCAACACAACTATACGAGAAGGTAAGAGAAATGACTGTACGAATCGAACACGATTTATTGGGCGACCGCG
Organism: Neisseria sp. HMSC068C12; assembly: GCF_001814095.1. NCBI lineage: Bacteria > Pseudomonadati > Pseudomonadota > Betaproteobacteria > Neisseriales > Neisseriaceae > Neisseria > Neisseria sp. HMSC068C12. Next base: position 213,891 of record NZ_KV814829.1, read on the forward strand.
AGATCCCTGCTGAAGTATATTGGGGCATCCATACTTTGCGCGCCATTGAAAACTTTAAAATTTCCACGCAAAAAATTTCCGACGTACCGCAATTTGTCCGCAGCATGGTCATGGTTAAAAAAGCCACCGCGCAAGCCAACGGCGCATTGGGTGCCATCAAGCCGGAAATCGCGGCCGCCATCGAAAAAGCCTGCGATGAAGTATTGGTCAAAGGCCGCTGCCTCGACCAATTCCCGTCCGACGTTTATCAAGGCGGCGCCGGTACTTCGGTCAACATGAATACCAACGAAGTCATTGCCAACCTCGCATTAGAAGTCTTGGGTCACGAAAAAGGCCACTACGACATCGTCAATCCGATGGACCATGTTAACGCCAGCCAATCCACCAACGACGCCTACCCTACCGGCTTCCGCCTTGCCGTGTATTACAGCATCGGCGAATTGCTCGACAAACTGGCCATCTTGAAAAACTCTTTTGCCGCAAAAGCCGAAGAGTTTAAAGATGTTTTGAAAATGGGCCGCACCCAGCTTCAAGATGCCGTGCCGATGACTGCCGGACAAGAGTTTCAATCTTTCCAAGTGTTGTTGGAAGAAGAAATCCTCAACCTCGACCGTACCCGCTCCCTACTGCTTGAAGTCAACCTCGGCGCCACAGCCATCGGTACCGGCGTGAATACGCCTAAAGGCTATGCGGCTTTGGTTGTTGAGAAACTCTCCGAAGTCAGCGGCCTGCCTTGCAAACTGACTGAAAACCTGATCGAAGCGACCTCCGACTGCGGCGCATATGTGATGGTACACGGCGCATTGAAACGCACAGCCGTCAAACTGTCTAAAATCTGTAACGACTTGCGCCTGCTCTCTTCCGGTCCGCGCGCTGGTTTGAAAGAAATCAACCTGCCTGAATTGCAGGCCGGTTCTTCCATTATGCCTGCCAAAGTCAATCCCGTGATTCCCGAAGTCGTCAACCAAGTCTGCTTCAAAGTCATCGGCAACGACACCACCATCACTTTCGCAGCCGAAGCAGGTCAGTTGCAGCTGAACGTTATGGAGCCGGTCATCGCCCAATGTATGTTTGAAACTATTTCCCTCTTGGGCAATGCCGCGGTCAACCTGTCCGACAAATGCGTCAAAGGCATTACGGTCAACCGCGAAATCTGCGAACACTACGTCTTCAACTCCATCGGTTTGGTCACTTATCTGAACCCATACATCGGCCACCGCAATGGCGACTTGGTCGGAAAAATCTGCGCCCAAACCGGCAAAGGCGTGCGCGAAGTCGTACTGGAGCGCGGCCTGTTGAGCGAAGAAGAGCTCAACCGCATCCTCTCTCCAGAAAACCTGATTAATCCTCATCTGTAATTAGGATTTGAAATCAAAGGCCGTCTGAAACTTTAACGTTTAAAGTTTCAGACGGCCTTTTCGTATTGATATTGATATTTATCGAATTTTTTTTGCGAAATTCAGAATTAAAAGATAGCCTGACCGTCAGGTTTGATTTAACATGGTGTTGCCCCAGCCTGTTTCCTCCTTAAGGTTATGCCGGTAATGATGCCTCAAAAGGAACCGGATATTGGAATAACATCTTCATTTATTAGGAAAACCAGATGAATCAAATTACACGCGAACAAATGCTGCAAGTATTCGAAAATCGCTGCTCCACCCGTTATTACGATCCCAACAAAAAAATCAGCCAAGAAGATTTTGCAGCGATTCTAGAATTTGCCCGCCTCTCCCCAAGCTCCGTCGGCTCCGAGCCATGGAAATTCTTGGTGATTCAAAACAAAGCCCTGTGTGAGAAAATCAAGCCTTTCAGCTGGGGGATGCAATCGCAACTGGATGACTGCAGCCATCTGGTGATTATCCTTGCCAAGAAAAATGCCCGTTACGATACCCCGTTCTTCCGCAGTGTTGCCGAACGCAGGGGCCTGCAAGGAGAGCAACTGGAAAAAGCATTGGCAAGATACAAAAGCTTCCAAGAAACCGACATTAAAATTGCCGACGACCAACGCGCACTCTTTGACTGGAGCGGCAAGCAGACCTATATTGCTTTGGCCAATATGCTTACAGGTGCAGCGGCCATCGGCATCGATTCCTGCCCAATCGAAGGCTTCAACTACGACAAAATGAACGAAGTATTGGCAGCAGAAGGCCTGTTTGATGCCAACGAATGGGGCGTATCCGTAGCGGCAACATTCGGCTATCGCGCCAAAGAAATCACTAAAAAATCACGCAAGCCGATTGATGAAATGGTGACTTGGGTCGAATAAGTAGTTTGTATTCTCAGGGCGGCAAAACCGCCCTTTTACTTTTCCAAAAAGAGAAGCAAATTCCGTAACAACAAATACTTCTAAATTTAAAATCAGAAGGCCGTCTGAAACCATGTGTCAGAAATCCTAGATTTCATTTCACACCGTTTCAGACGGCCTGATTTAATACGCTTCTACTTAAAACGATACTTTCAAACTGCCGTAGAAGGCACGGCCATGCTCGTTGTAGGTCTGCGCGCCGTTGCCGGTGCGGTACAGTTTTTTGTCGAACAGATTGCTGATGCCGCCGCGCACGGCCACGCGTTTGTTCCAGTTGTAACCGGCGTTGATGCCCCAGATGCTGTATCCGCCCAAAACGGTTTGGTTGCGGGCTGAAGCCAGGGTTTCTCCGCTGCCGCCGCTGCCGCTTTGTTCGATGTTGTTGATGGCGACCGAACGCGGTTTGGTGCGGCCGTATTGGGTGAAGGTCAGGTTGGCGTCAAAGCGTTCGTTCGGCGTCCAGGCCAGCGTGCTGTTGATAGTGAACTTCGGAATCAGCGACAGGGGGTTGCCTTTGTAGTCTTCCGATTTCTGCATGTAGGTGAAGTTGTTGCTCCATTTCAGCGTGTTGTGCAGGGGGATGACGAGGTTGCCCTCCAGGCCGGAAACAGTCGCCCTCGGTGAGTTGTCCCATTGGTAGAGGATGCCTGAGCTGGTGCTGCTGCGGGCTATGATTTCCGTGCCGGTGATGATTTTGTTGCGGTAGGCATTGTGGAAGTAGGTTGCCGAGGCCTGCCAGCCGTTTTTTTCGAATTCGATGCCGATTTCCTTATTGACGCTGGTTTCGGGTTTTAGGTTGGCATTGCCCATAAAGTAGCAGTGTGGGTCGCTGCCCAATTCCACGGGGCAGCCGTTACCGCGCGTGTACAGGATGAATTCGGGGTTGCTTTGGTACAGGTTGGGGGCTTTGTAGGCGCGCGCGATGCCGCCTTTGACCAGCCAGTTTGCGCCGATCTGCTGGGAGAAGTTGAGCGCGGGACTCCAGTTGCCGCCGCTTTTGCTGTTGTGGTCGTAGCGCAGGGACGGTATCAGTTTGGTGGACGGGGTCAGCGAAATATTGTCTTCGACATAGATTGCCTTGTTCTGCTGCGATGTTTTGCCGCCACGTATGGCGGAAACGCCCGGGAAGGTCGATGTTTGGCCTTGGTCGGTAAAGCCTTGGCGGTTGGATGAGGGATCGTCCAGTTTGCTGTCGGTAAATTCCGCACCGACGGTCAGTACGTTTTCTACGCCGAGTTTGAACGGTATGTTGGCCTCGCTGCTGAAACGCAGGTTTTTCAGACGGCTTTGGACGTATTCCGTGCCGACATAGCTGCCCTCAGGCCCGCCTGCCAAACCTTCGGGCAGGTGGCTGTTGGTGGTGCGTTCGTAGCTCAATACGTTTTTGGTGTCGCCCCAGTCCCACGCGCCGTCATGGGTCAGGGCGTAGGAGGAACGGTAGAGGCGAGCGGTTTCCTTAATGCCGCTCCGGTAAATTTCGCGCAGGGTCGAATCGGTGTCGGAAATCACCACGCCTGTGGCAGTATCTGTAATGACGGTCCGTGTATTGGCAGCATTGGAATTTTGCGAATCGCCGTTGTAGATATTGCCCTGACGGCTGTAGCTGCTGTCTAAAATCAGGGTTTGTGACGGACTGATTTTCCATTGTAGGCGGCCGGCTATGTCTTTATTCTTCACACCTTCCACCCCTGCCGCTCCATAGGTGGTGTTGGTAACAGTGCGGGTTTGTCCGGCAGGCACAACGACACGTCCGCGTTCCCGTATCGGGCCGTTTTTCGTAGTAACAGTGGTGATAGAATCGCGGTTAATGTCTGTGGAATCGGCATCGGTTTTGTTGAAATTGCCGTAGATACGGAAGCCCAATACGTCTTGGATAATCGGCCCGCCAAGGTTGAAGCCGACACGGTTGGTTGCCCCTTCCTTGCTGTCTTGCGGCTGGTTAGTGTAATAGTTCACTGATCCTTTGAATTCTTTCGGTACTTTTTTGGTGACAATGTTGACCACGCCGCCCATCGCACCCGAGCCATAACGCGTTGCCGCCGGACCGCGCAAAACGGTGATGGATTCAATTTCTTCAACCGGCACCCAGTTGCTGTCGCCGCGCGTATTGCGTTCGCCGCGCATACTGATACGCTCGGATTGGCGCGAGTTCACAGGCTTGCCGTCAATCAGAATCAATGTGTTTTCAGGGCCCATACCGCGCAAGTCGATTTGGCGTTTGTTGCCACGCTGACCCGTCGCTGTATTGCCGGTCAGGTTGACGCCCGGCATGGTGCGGACAAATTCGGAAATATCGTTGACGGCCGGACGCTTGTCAATGTCGTCTTTCGAAATACGCGATACGCCGAGCGATTGCTGCAACTGCTTCTCGGCAGTAACGTAAACGGTATCGACTTCAGCCTGCTCAACTGCTTTCTCTTCAGCTGCGTGTGAGAATGCACTAATTAACGCCAAAGGCAAAATGGCGAGTGTGAATGTTTTCATTGCATCGTTTCTCTTTAACTTTGTTTGTTAAAAATCAAAATAAAAATTATTCGAGATTTTAAATAAACTTAACAGAGTTTTCAATGCAATTAAGAGTGATTTACAATTATTCGTTAAATTAAGCCAATAAAAATAACCAAATGCCTAATAATTAAAAAGGCCGTCTAAACCGGCATGAAAGGGAATCTGAGATTTCCATCATACCGTTCAGACGGCCTTATTCAAATTTTAATTATTTGCCTGCTGCTTTTTGCAAAAGGGCATACAATTCGTCTTTGAGTTTGAGTTTGGCTTTTTTCAGCTCCTCGATTTCTTCGGCGCCGCTGGTTACCACGTTATTCACCAAACCGGTAATTTTATCGTCCAGCTCGTTGTGCTCCTCAAACAAACGGGCAAAGTGTGCATCCTCTTGTTTCAGTTTAGAAATCAGATCGCGATATTCTGGAAACATTTTGTTTTCCTCTCTTGTTAATTAAATAAAAAAGTACTGCTGCCAAAAACTAGGACGAATTAATCTTTAGCTTCATTATAACAAACACGGGCGTTTTATCCAGTCTTTTTTAAGCCGAAACTGTTTTATGTCAAAATTAATAATATCACCATTAGCCATCGTCCCAATGGAAAGAAACAGGTTTCTAGACGGTTTGCCGACTTGGGCATACAATCGGGCTTATGCGTTTACACAATGGCCGAACCACCCTATTCCGTCATATCAACGGCATGGACGGACAATTTATCCTGCTTGAAAACCATCCTTCATGGATGCCGGTCAATGATGCCGATTTCAACCATGCTGCCCCCTTGCCTGACGGTTTGGCCGTGCACGAAGAATCATTTTATCCATTTGAAAAAATAGATGCCGCCGAATCGGCAGACAATATCAAAATCTTCAGCGAAGAAGCTCTACGGTTGGAGAAAGAACGATTAAATGCAGTAGCCTTGGTAGAACTGGCAAAAAATCTTAAAGCCGCCCAAGCCGAATCCGATTTGGTCGCACTTCTGGAAAAAATGGATTTTCATTTAAAACAAGATGATATTTTCAAATAAACCCTTCAATCTCAGGCCGTCTGAAACCAAACACCCGACACAATTGTTGACAATGCAAGAAAAATAGTTCATCTTGAACCAATCCGCAGCACTCCATCCCATATTTTCAGCCCATCACAAAGGAATCGAGAACATGTTTTCAAAAAGCGTTACCCTCGCACAATATGACCCCGATTTGGCAGCAGCCATCGCCCAAGAAGACAAGCGCCAGCAAGACCACGTCGAGCTAATCGCCTCTGAAAACTACGTCAGCTGTGCCGTTATGGAAGCCCAAGGTTCGCAATTGACCAACAAATACGCCGAAGGCTATCCTGGCAAACGCTACTACGGTGGCTGCGAATACGTTGATATTGTCGAACAATTGGCGATTGACCGCGCTAAAGAGTTGTTTGGCGCAGAATATGTCAATGTCCAACCGCACTCCGGCTCGCAAGCCAACCAAGCCGTATATGCTTCAGTTTTGAAACCGGGCGACACCATTTTGGGCATGTCTCTGGCACACGGCGGCCACTTGACCCATGGCGCAAGCGTTAACATCTCCGGCAAACTCTACAACGCCATTACTTATGGTTTGGATGAAAACGAAGTTCTCGATTATGCCGAAGTAGAACGCTTGGCGCTTGAACACAAACCTAAAATGATTGTGGCCGGCGCATCTGCCTATGCGCTACAAATCGATTGGGCAAAATTCCGCGAAATCGCCGATAAAGTCGGCGCATACCTCTTTGTCGACATGGCGCACTATGCCGGCCTGATTGCCGGCGGCGAATATCCTAACCCCGTACCATTCTGCGACTTCGTAACCACCACCACCCACAAAACCCTGCGCGGCCCTCGCGGCGGTGTGATTTTGTGCCGTGACAATACCCACGAAAAAGCGCTGAACTCTTCTATCTTCCCAAGCCTGCAAGGTGGTCCGTTGATGCACGTTATCGCTGCCAAAGCCGTGGCGTTTAAAGAAGCGTTGCAACCTGAGTTCAAACAATACGCAAAACAAGTGAAAATCAATGCTGCCGCTATGGCGGAAGAGTTGGTTAAACGCGGTTTGCGCATCGTTTCCGGCCGTACTGAAAGCCACGTTTTCCTCGTTGACCTGCAACCGATGAAAATCACCGGCAAAGCCGCCGAAGCCGCTTTGGGCAAAGCTCATATCACCGTCAACAAAAACGCCATCCCGAACGATCCGGAAAAACCATTCGTTACCTCCGGCATCCGCATCGGCTCCGCCGCCATGACCACACGCGGCTTTAACGAAGCCGACGCGCGCGTATTGGCAAACTTGGTTGCCGACGTATTGGCCAACCCTGAAGACGAAGCCAACCTCGCCAAAGTCCGCGAACAAGTGACTGCTTTGTGCAATAAATATCCGGTTTACGGCGCATAAGCATTTCGCCTTGGATAAAATAACAGGCCGTCTGAAACTTCAGACGGCCTTTTTTTATTGCAACTTTCTTTTAAATTTCAAAACTGTTTGTTTCACTGACTTTGCGTATCATGCCTGCTGCGACAGTATGGTTGGTGGCTTCGTCAATCAAAATAAACGCGCCTTGTGCATGGTTGTCTTCGTATGCGGCAGCAGAAAGCGGCTGCTGGGTTTTGAGGCTGACGCTGCCGATGTCGTTGAGCTTGAGCGTTTCGGCGGATTCGACGCGGCTGAGGGTGTTCACGTCCCAAACATAGGCAATTTCGCTGATTTTTACGGGCGTGGTTTGGGTAGTGTGCTTCAGCAAATATTTGCGGCGCAGATTGAGCGGAATATCGTCAAACCAGCAAAGCGCGGCTTGAAATTGTTGTTCGGGAACAATGGCGCTGTCGGCTGAAACAATACTGTTGCCGCGTGAAATATCGATATCGGTATCCAAAACGACAGTCAACACTTCCCCTGCCTCGGCAGATTCGGTTTTGCCGTTTGGATTGTAGATTTCGGCGATTTTGGCGGTGTGTCCGCTAGGCAGGACTTTGATTTCGTCTCCGGTTTTCAGACGACCTGCTTCCAGCCTGCCTTGATAGCCGCGGAAGTCGTCGCTGCTGCTGCCGTCTTGCCGTGCGACGCGCTGTACGGGGAAGTGGGTGGCTTGGTCGGCGGCGTTTTGGCGGTTGACGGGCAGGCTTTCGAGCAGGGGTAAAAGCGGCAAACCTTGATACCACGGGGTTTGGCTGCTGGCGTTGACGATGTTGTCGCCTTTTAACGCGCTGATGGGCAGGAAGTGGATTTGGGCTTGGAGACCGATTTGTTCAGCCAGTTTGCGGTAGGCTGCGGTAATGGCCTGATATTTGGTTTCGTCGAAGTCGAGCAGGTCGAGTTTGTTGACGGCGACGATGACGTTGGGGCAGCCCAAGAGTTTCAGAATCGCGCTGTGGCGTTTGGTTTGCGGCAGAAGGACGGGTTCGCTGCCGGAAAAATCGACGCGCGTTGCGTCTATCAGGACGATGGCGGCATCGGCGGTCGATGCACCCGTTACCATGTTGCGGGTGTATTGCTCGTGTCCCGGCGTGTCGGCAATAATGAATTTGCGTTTGGGCGTGGCGAAATAACGATAGGCCACGTCAATGGTAATGCCTTGTTCGCGCTCGGCGGCAAGGCCGTCTGTCAAACTGGCAAAATCAGGCGTTTCGCCGTTTTCAGTGGCACGGTTGAGCTTGTCAATCTGGTCGGTCAGTAAGGTTTTGCTGTCGTAGAGCAGGCGGCCGATGAGGGTGGATTTGCCGTCATCGACACTGCCAGCGGTAATGAAGCGTAAAAGCGGAGCGGAAGCTACGGTCATGATTCTTTCCCATTTCTCGTGATTTCTCAAACTGACTGCTACTTTAAACAGGCCGTCTGAAAATGGGAAAGAATGTTTGGTTGTTAAAAAAGCTGTTTTCGTTATATCGCAAAACTATGGGATATTACCTCACACCATCCGTTTTCTCCGGGTCGCCAACCAACATACAATCGACCCTAAGCACACCATTCCCGCACCCTGCCAAAATGTCATGGACAAAGGCGCGCTAATCAAAAATGATGACACTACCGCAGACAATACCGGAATGAAATAAGATGCGCCTGCCAATACGGTCAGGTTGCCGCGCGAAATACCGATATTCCACACTGCATAGCCCAAGCCCATACAAGACGCGGCGGCAACGGCATAGCCGAGCGATACGGAATCAAAACTCAACGTATCCGCGCCGCTGAGAAAATACTCTATCCACAACAATATCGACACCAGCGCAAAGAAAAAGCCGACGCTGCTGCCTTCCGCTTTCACGCGCGCCGTCAGCGTACAATATGCCGCCCAAAACACCGCATCCGCAAATGCCATGATGTAGCCGCCGGGATTGGTGCGGACATTGTGGTAGATGCCGGAAATTGACAAGCCGACATCGCCGCCCAATACAGTGGCAATCCCTAAAAACGACAGCACAAAGCCGATGACTATCCACCATTTTGACGGCTGTTTGTTGAAATATACCGCTCCGACGATGGTAAACGTCGGCCACAAATAATTGACCATGCCGATTTCCACCGCCTGTCTCGCGTTTTGCGCAAAACCGACCGAGAGCGACAAACACAGTTCGCAGCCGACAAAAAACACACTCGCCCAAAACAGATAGCTGCGGTTGTAATTGCGTAAATGCGGCCGGCCGAAAATCAGCCAAATCAATACGGTGGACAGGGTGTACATCATTGCCGCTCCGCCCACTGCCCCCATATGCAGGCTCAAAGAGCGTATCAGAGAAATGACAAAGCTCCACAAAGCAACGGCAAGCAGCCCGATGGCAGTGGCTTGTTTAGAGGAGATGTTTTGAGATAAGAAATGAATCATGGCGTATGTGCTGAAGATGGTTTTATTAGGTTTATCGTAGTTTGAATATATCGTTTCTACATTAATTATTTTAACGGTTTCAAGGCCGTCTGAAAATGATTGTTTCAGACGGCCCTCCATTTGCAATTAGTCCTAAACATGACTATAATCCGCATCCAATTAGTCAATATTGAGACCAATTTATGAATCAGCTCGACCAACTCGGCATGCGTATCAGCCACATAGACAGCGCATTTGACCAATGGATTAAATAGCAAAACACCAACTACAATACCTTCGCCGTTCTCTACACCTTGGCCACCGAAGGCAGCCGCACTCAAAAACACATAGGCGAAGAATGGAGCCTGCCCAAGCAAACCGTTTCCGGCACATGCAAAACGCTGGCGGAACAAGGCTTGCTGACATTTCACGAAAGCGAACAAGACAAACGCGAACGCTTATTGTCGCTGACCGAGCAAGGCAAAGAATCCGCCGCACCATTGGTGCAAAACATGCAGGAATTCAGCAAACGAATTTTTACCGCCTTCGGTGAAAAACGTGCAGCCCGACTGTTTGCCGATTTGGACGCGTTGGCCGAATTAATGGCGCAAACCCTCAATACTAAATAAGGAAGGAGGGCAACCATGTGGAAAATGTTGAAACACATCGGTCAAACACACCGCCGCAAACTCATCACAACCTTCTCTCTCGTCGGCTTGGATAATCTGCTCTTGCTGGTATATCCCGTGTTTGGAGGCTGGGCGATTAATGCCGTTATGGAAGGCAACGTCTGGCAGGCAATGTTGTATGGTGTGGTGGTCTTATTAATGTGGATAATCGGCGCCGCCCGAAGGATAGCCGATACGCGTACATTTACCAAAATCTATACTGAAATAGCCGTCCCGGTCGTTTTGGAACAGCGCAAGCGAGAAGTACCGCATTCCGCCATTACCGCACGCGTTGCCCTATCGCGCGAGTTTGTCAGTTTTTTTGAAGAACACCTGCCCATCGCTGCTACTTCGCTGGTCTCCATCTTCGGTGCATGTATGATGTTGCTGATATTGGAATTTTGGGTGGGCGTATTGGCTGTCGCGATACTTGCCCTGTTTTTATGGTTGCTGCCGCGTTTTGCCGCCATCAGCGAAAACCTATATTTCCATTTAAACAATCGGTTTGAACGCGACAACCACCTTATCCGCGACGGCAACGAGCATCAGCTCTACCGCCACTATGGCTGGTTTGCCAAACTACGCGTGCTGATTTCCAACCGCGAAGCCTTAGGCTATCTCAGTATCGGCATGGCGATGAGCGTATTGTTCGGCTTCGCCTTTATACACATGACGCTTAAAGGCTACGGAAGCGCCGGCCATATCTATTCCGTCAGCACTTATTTATGGATGTTTGCAATGAGCTTGGACGATGTACCGCGCTTGGTCGAACAATACTCCAATCTAAAAGATATCGGACAACGCGTTGAACTCTCGGAAGAAAACAATCTTTCTAAGGCCGTCTGAAACCTTAACACACTATCAGGACATATTATGAGTTGGTTTTATTTAATCTTAGCCGGTATGCTGGAAATCGGCTGGCCATTGGGCTTGAAGCTGGCACAACAGGAAGGCTACCGCTGGCATGGCTTTGCCGCCGCGCTTGCCTGCATCGTCGGCAGCGGATACTTCCTTTACCTTGCCCAAAAAAGTATTCCGATGGGTACAGCCTACGCCGTCTGGACAGGCATAGGCGCGGCAGGGGCTTTTTTGGTAGGCGTTGTATTTTTCAACGATGCTGCCAACTTCGGCCGCTGGCTTGGCGCATTTCTCATCATCTCCGGCGTCGTAGTGATGAAACTCTCCAGCGGAAACTGAAAATCTCGTTTCTATCCAATCCAAGGCCGTCTGAACAGGTATGCTCAGACGGCCTAATACCTTCCCGAATATAACGAAATCATCTTAAATTAAAACCAAGCATTCTTTCCTTTTTTCAGACGGCCTGTTTAAAGTGGCGACTGTCCATTATTCAAACAATCGGTTATAGCCGTCCAATAAAGGAATCCAAATGAGCCAAGCCAATCCGCTTCCCCCCGAACTCTCCGTCCAACTCTCCACACTATCCCCCACCCAACTTGCCTGGCTCTCCGGCTATTGCTGGGCGCAAAGCCAAGGCGTATCCGGTATAGTAGCCGAACCATCTGCCCTGCAAACGGCCGCTTCGGCAGTCAGCCGCCGCGTGTTAGTCCTCTCCGCCTCCCAAACCGGCAATGCCCGCAGCGTTGCCGAATCCCTACACGCCAAACTTCAAGCCGCCGGCGTAGAAGCCCGCCTCAGCAGCGCAGGCGATTTCAAAAGCAAAACCCTGCCCGACGAAGACATCGTCCTTTTGGTTACCTCCACCCAAGGCGAAGGCGAACCGCCCGAAGAAGCCCTACCCTTGTACAAATTCATCTACGGCAAAAAGAAACCTGATCTCAGCAAACTCACCTTTGCCGTCTTGGGCCTTGGCGATTCCTCCTATCCCAACTTCTGCCAAGCAGGCAAAGACTTTGATGCCAAATTTGCCGAACTGGGTGCAGGCCGTCTGAACGACTTGGGCATTTGCGACTTAGAATTCCAGGCCGATGCCGACGCATGGATTGCCGCCGTCGTACCCAAAGTGGCTGAGTTAACCGCCCAAGCAACAAGTCCAAGTACAACCGCTGCACCAAACAGCTCAGCCACACCAAGCAACGATGCCATCTACACCAAAGAAAACCCCTACATAGCCACCCTATCCGTGCGCCAAAAAATCACCTCGCGCGACGCGGAAAAAGACGTCGAACACATCGAAATCGATCTCAGCGGCTCAGGTTTGTATTATCAGGCAGGCGACGCGCTCGGCGTATGGCCGCTTAATTCCGCCGACCTCGTTCAAGAAATCCTCGACCTCAACCAACTGAACGGCAACGAAACCGTCCAACTTTCAGACGGCCGCGAAACCGACATCCGCACCGCCCTGACCGAATCCGCAGACATCACCCAAAACACACCGGCATTCGTCCAACAATACGCCGAATTAACAAACAACGAGGAACTCAAAACCATAGTTGCAGATAAAGCCCAACTGGATGCCTACCTCGCCGCCACACCGCCCGTAGGCGTACTTGCCGCCTATCCGCACCCACTGGACGCACAAACCCTATACAGCCTCTTCCGTCCACAAACCCCTCGCCTTTACTCCATCGCCTCCGCACAAGATGAAGTCGGCGAAGAAGTCCACCTCACCATCGGCGTCGTCCGTTTCGACCACCACGACCACACCTACACCGGTGCAGCTTCCGGCTACTTGGGCGAACGCCTCGAAGAAGGCAGCGAAATCCGTGTCTTTGTCGAACCCAACCCCAACTTCTGCCTGCCCCAAAAGGGCGATACACCCATCATCATGATCGGCGCAGGCACAGGTGTTGCCCCCTTCCGCTCCTTCATGCAACAACGCGCCGCCAATGGCGACAGCGGCAAAAACTGGCTCTTCTTCGGCAACCAACGCCTAGCCGACGACTTCCTCTACCAACTCGAATGGAGCGATTGGCGCAAAGACGGCCTCCTCACCCGCGCCGACCTCGCATGGAGCCGACAAGGCGAACACAAAGTCTATGTCCAACACAAAATCACCGAACGCGCCGCCGAAGTTTGGAACTGGCTGCAACAAGGCGCACACATCTACGTCTGCGGCGACGCTACACGCATGGCACGCGATGTCGAAAACGCCCTGATCGAAGTCATCGAAACCCAAGGCAAACTCAGCCGTGACGAAGCCGAAGACTACCTCAACGACCTGCGCGAAGACAAACGCTACCAACGCGACATTTATTGATTGGATAAACAAAAATAAAGGCCGTCTGAAATTCAGTTTTCAGACGGCCTTTTTAAAGAGCCTGCTCGGATTGTTATCAATTCACCCGGTTTTGCATTATAATTGTGCAAATTTGACTCACTCGAAAGAAAATAAATTGGAAGGATTACAACAACTTGTAGATTTATTGGTGGGTTTTGTCGATTGGATATTGAAATTACTGGCATTCTTGTTTTAAACTACGTTCCATTCTTTTATACATTAAAGACGTATTTTCATCATGCAAACCGCGCAACGCTCTGCTACTTTCTTCTATTGGTACCACACAAACGTGCGGTACTTTTTTGCGCTTGTCTAAAACAGACCAAATTGAAAATACGCAAATTAGAGCCGCCTCATTTGAGCGGCTTTTTTTATACCCACCATGGCCGCTTAAATCCACCCATTTTTAAGAAATAAGGAATACAGCCATGACTGCCTCAACTAAAATCCACAGCCAAACACAAATGTTACACACCTGCCGCATGGTCGTTGACAGCAACAGCCACCACAGCATGCTCAACATGCACACTTTGCCTGATTCGCCTGACAGCCTCATCAGCGAAGCCCTGATTCCGCAAGTACGCACCATCGCGACCTTGATTGCCGCAGAGCGCCACGACTTCAATCAAAGCAGCCCCAACGTTTTTACTGATGAAGCGGATTTCTTCGCAGCGCGTATTTTGGTTTTGGGCGTACGCCGTTTCCATTTGGATATTACCCTGTTGCCCATGCTCAAAACCGCCAACAAACGCGCCGAAGCTTTCGCCAAACGCCATCACATGCCCTTCTCTCCCGCTGAAATGCAAATGTCCCTGCACACCCGCCGCCCTGCCAACCTGCTGATTATCGAAACCGAACACGAAATGCCCGCACTGGGCAATCTGGCTGCCAACAGCCGTGCATTTGCAGCGCAACTTTCCAATATTATTTTGTAAAACTACTTGAAAAACAGGGAAATGGTTTAATATTAGGCGAACACACTCCGCCGAAATCTCGGCAAAGACAAACTTCTCTCAGGAAAAACAATGAAAAAACTGATTGCCTTAGCCGCCCTTTCCACTTTTGCCCTTGCTGCCTGCAAAGACAATACCCAAGCGCAGCTTGAGCAGCAACAAAAACAAATCGAAGCATTACAACAACAGTTGGCACAACAAAACGGCCAACAAGAAGACAATACGGTTTACCAGCTCACGCCTGAAGCCGTGAAAGACACCATTCCTGCCGAGGCACAAGCTAACGGCAACAACGGCCAACCGGTAACCGGTACAGACGGCCAACAATATATCTACGACCAATCCACCGGCAGCTGGCTGCTGCAAAGCTTGGTGGGCGCGGCAGCCGGTGCATTTATCGGCAACGCATTGGCCAACAAATTCACACAGGCAAGCAATCAAAACAGCCCGATTGCACGTCAAGCCCGTGCCAACTATTATCAAACCGCACGTCCAAACAGACGCACCAGCCAACAGCTGAATACGCGCACCCTGCGTGCCCAGCAACAAAACGCTCAACAGCAACAGCGTTACCGCGAAACCGCGCGTCAGCCTTCCAACTACCGCCGCCCAAGTATGGGTCGGGGCTTTGGCCGCCGTCGCTGATTCGGTTTATATTCCATCTTTAATATAAATACGCACAATATAAAAGGCCGTCTGAAAATCTGATTTTCAGACGGCCTTTGGTTTTCTCTATTTTCTTATTGTAGACTTGCGGATCTGGTTGTATGCATTATGCCCAGAAGTCTCGCGGAGCGTCCAATACAGGTTTGACGATGCCGGTACGGATGGCAAAATCGCCAAAACCTTCATCATCTAAACGGTTTCGAGACCAATCTGCCACCCAGCCTTCGACAATTTCAAGGATTTCAGGTTCGGTAATGTTTTCTTTAAACAAACGAGGAATGCGGGTGCCTTCACGGTTGCCGCCTGCGTAAAGGTTGTAGCGGCCGACCGCTTTACCGACCAAACCGATTTCTGCCAGCATGGCGCGGCCGCAACCGTTGGGGCAACCGGTTACGCGCAAAACGATGTATTCGTCTTCCAAACCATATTTGGCGAACATTTCGTCAATTTTATCGGAGAATGTTGGTAGGAAACGCTCAGCCTCCGCCATTGCCAACGGACAGGTCGGCAAGGCAACGCAGGCCATCGAGTTCTCACGCTGGATGGTAATCGATTTGCTGATAAGGCCATGGTCTTTGGCGATTTTATCAATCGTGTCTTTCAATTCGGGCGGTACATTGGCAACCACCAGATTTTGGTTTGCCGTCAGACGGAAGTCGCCGGGATGGATTTTAGCAATTTCGCGGATACCTGTTTTCAACGGCCTACCGGGATAATCGAGCAGACGGCCGTTTTCAATAAACAAAGTCAAATGCCAGTTGCCTTCATGCCCTTGTACCCAGCCGATGTGGTCGCCGCGATGCGTAAATTCGTAAGGGCGGATAGGTTCAAATTTAATGCCCATGCGCCTTTCGACTTCTTCTTTGAACACATCTACGCCGACGCGTTGCAGCGTATAGCGTGTACGCGCTGCTTTGCGGTCGCTGCGGTTGCCCCAGTCGCGCTGGGTGCTGACAACAGCTTCAGCGGCGTTGAGGGTGTATTCGAGCGGAACGAAACCAAATTCGTAAGAAATGTTCGGATAAGTTTTGGTATTACCGTGTTCGCTGGATAAGCCGCCACCGACCAATACATTGAAGCCCACCAACTTGCCGTTTTCTGCAATCGCCACAAAACCCAAATCGTTGGAATGAATGTCCACATCGTTGTCGGGCGGAATTACGACGGCAGTTTTAAATTTGCGCGGCAAATAGGTTTTACCCAAAATCGGCTCGACCTCATCAGCAATTTCTTTATTACGCGGCTCGGTCGGCTCGGTTGTAAACACTTTTTCACCGTCCAGCCAGACATCGGCATATGCCATGGTACGCGGCAGAAGGTGCATACTGATGCGCGCCGCCCATTCATAGGCTTCTTGATGCAACGTGCTTTGCACCGGATTGCTGGTACACAACACATTGCGGTTGACATCGCTGGCTGTGGCAATGGAATCCAAACCAAGTTTGTGCAATGCCTGATGTGCCTGTTTTAAATCGGTTTTCAAAATGCCGTGGTATTGAAAGGTTTGACGGTTGGTCAGGCGGATAGAGCCGTAAATCGTATTTTCACCGGCAAATTTGTCAATACCCAGCCACTGCTTCGGCGTAATGATGCCGCCGGGCAAACGGCAACGCAACATCATGTTTTTTAAGGGTTCAAGTTTTTGTTCGGTACGCTCGGCACGGATATCGCGGTTGTCCTGTTCGTACATGCCATGGAAACGGATAAGTTGAAAGTTGTCGGCAGTAAAGCCGCCGGTAAAATTGTCTTTCAACTCCTCCTTAATCGTACCGTGCAGATAATCGCTGCGCTCTTTCAAGGCTTCGTTGCCGGACAAAGGCGTCTCAGGCAGCTTGGCTCGTGGATCGGTTGTGGTAGCAGTCATTGAAGCACTCCTTATTTTTGGTATAGGCGTTACTTTAATGAGGCCGTCTGAAAATGAGAAAGAATGGTTTGTTTGTTTTAAAGACGATTTTGTTATATTGGCAAAATATCGCACTAACTTATAGACAATTTGAATTTACTATATTTATGTTCTGACTGATGAACGTTGGCAGATCAAAAATAAACTAAATCGATGGCTTACATCATTAGCCTGCGTCAAGCCCGATTTTAATTAAATCCACTATAATCCATTATCTTCCACGGACTTAAACCGTAAAAATACAGCAAGCAAACTTTATGCCTCACTCCCTTATACGCACCTTCGCACAAACCTTTGGTTTTCCCTATACAGAAACGTTGCAGAAACTGCCCCCACTGGAAGGTAACCGTCATCTACATTTGGGTGCATTAGCCGACTTCTACCGCCATATGGACGGCATATGGCATTCCGACAATCTACTTGCCAATTATTGGCTGGAGATGGAAACTCTGTTTTTACAATGGGTGACTTATCCCAAATTGCCCAACAGTTGGCACGATTGGGCCTTCGGCTGGGATAGGAAGACCAAGCAATATCTGCCTACACAAGGCTGGCGTGAAGAATGGGCGATATTTGGCATAATGTTTGACGATTCAATTCTTTTTGCTGATACCACCGCTCCCGGCAGTCCTGTTTATTGGTTGATAATAGGTTACGGTACAATAGAAAAACGCCGCCTTATCGCCCCTTCCGTAGCAATACTAATGCAAACCTTATTGGCAATTTATGATTTTGAGCGCGAATGGCGGAAAGCAGGCGGGGAGTTCTACGATGAAGAAAGCTGCGACATACCTCCAGAATTATATTCTGCTCTGCATGATTTACTACAACGGGAACTGCCACCAGAATGCGCGGCAGGATTTGAAAAAGCGTTTTGGGGCTGATGCTGTAATTGCAATCTAGAAAACCTATTCTCTAGCCGTCTGAAATTTCGGCTTTAGGGAACAATTATTTAAAATAATATGATTGATTCGTTTGAAATATCAGTTTGAAAATGCTTGAAGGATTGATAGGCTGCTGAGATATGAAAAGGCCGTCTGAAAATCTGATTTTCAGACGGCCTTGATATTGGATGGGGCAAACCGATTAGGCTTGTTTGTTCCAACGTTCGATAGATTCTTTGATGACTTGTTTCGCTTCTTCTACATCGCCCCAATATTCAACTTTAGTGGTACCTGCTTTTTTCAGGTCTTTGTAGTGGTTGAAGTGGAACTCGATTTGTTTGATCAGTTGTTGCGGCAAATCGGCCAAAGTTTTGTAGGCGTTGCCGTTGTTACGGTCGTCGGCCGGAACGCAGACGATTTTGTCATCCACTTCGCCGTCGTCAACGAATTTCATCACACCGATAACGCGTGCTTCCAGGAAAATACCGGTTGCCAAAGGCTGCTCGGTCACCAGCAATACATCCAATTCGTCGCCGTCTTCGTCCAAAGTTTGCGGAATGAAGCCGTAGTTGGTCGGTTTGGCGAAAATTGCCGGTTCAACGCGGTCGAGTTGGAAAGCGGCCAGTTTGCGGTTCCATTCGATTTTGTGGTTGCTGCCCGCAGGGATTTCGTTGACAACGTTGATGATGCCGCCGTCCACATCGCCCGGGGTCAGGATTTTATTGAAGTCTGCCATGATGGTTTCCTTTGATTTTAAATAGAGTCAAACGGCGAAAGTATAGCAAACCCAAGGCCGTCTGAAAATGTGAAACTGTCGTATTCAGACGGCCTTTTTGGCATTCAGCCTTTTGACCAGTTCTAAAATTGCGCGTTTATTGGAAGGCGAAAACACTTTTTCTGCCGCTTCTTCCGCACTAAACCAACCGTAGGCAACGTGTTCGTCCGGTTGCAGGACGATAGGCGTATCGCGCGGAATTTGGGCGGAGAAGATGTGTTCGCGGTTTTCAAAAACGCCTTTGGGATAGCGATGGCGCCAGTGATGATAGATTTCATAAACGGTGCTGTCGTGCCAGTTTTCCAGCTGTCCGTCTGCAAGGCGGATACCGGTTTCTTCCCACACTTCGCGCCATGCGGTTTCTTCGATACGCTCGCCCTCTTCCAAGCTGCCGGTAACCGACTGCCAAAAACCTTGCGGCGCCGTGCGTTCAATCAGCAGGATATTGCCGTCTTTATCATACAAAACAACCAAAGCGGAAACGGGATACTTCAAAGGCTTACTGCTCATGACTTGTCCTTGCCGGTTTGGTTGGGGAGGCTGATTTTTTGTAGTAAGTAAGCCAAAAGGTTTTCCATGTATCACTCAAAAATGGGAAATTGATATTCAGACGGCCTTTGCCGGAAATCCGCAAAGGCCGTCTGAAATTATACCTGATTTAACTGCGCCAGTTTCCGAGACACCAGCTCTGCCGCTTCTTCCGGCGAGTTGGCTTTAAATCCTGCTTCACCAAAATACGAAATTTTAGGCAAATCACACAAAAACTTATCGACGTCTTGCGCCGTCAAAAAACGGCCGTGCAAATCGAATCCGACATTTAAAGCACGCCCTTTGATTTCCGCCACCCTGTCATGCAAATGGCCGTACAAGTGATACCAGCCCTGATAGCAGCCGTCCCATTCCTGAATCGGATAGTGAAAGAGAACCAGTGTATTCTTAATTTCCGGCAATTTGAGTTTCAAATACGGCAGTATGGACGACAGCAGCGGATGGCCGTCATGCTTGGTTTGGCTGCGGAAAAAATCGGCATACTGCCGAATCACATGATCATGATTGCCGTAAATCAAGTGATGTTGCCCGTTTAACCGCGACAAAACGCGCTCTATCTGCTTATGGTCTTGGGCAAAGGAAAAATCGCCCAAGTTGTACACCGTATCTTCAGGCGTAACGGTTTCATTCCATATCCGGATTAAAAATTCATCCATCTGCTCCACGTTATCGAACGGTCGAAATTGGGGGCAGAATTTAGCGATGTTTTTATGTGAGAAATGTAGGTCTGATGTGAAGTAGGTTTTGCTCATACCGTGCTTTCTGCGTTGCAGGCTTGAATCGTATCACGCGCGGGCGTATGCTGAGTAATGTTTATTGTGTGCTTCAAGGAGTTTTTATGCGTTTGGTTATTGCCGCGCCGGCCAACGGCGCAATATTGAAAGACGCGCTCAAAGCGCATCTGCAAAACGACCCGCGCGTCAGCAGCTTGGTCGATTTATCCTCGCCCGAAGGGACCTATCCGCAACTCTCGTTTGCCGCGGCCGAAGAAGTCGCGGCAGGACGCGCCGACCGTGCGCTGTTGATTTGCGGCACCGGCGTGGGTACGGCAATCGCCGCCAATAAGGTGCGCGGCATACGGGCGGCAACGGCGCATGATTTACTCACGCTCCACGGCTCGGTGGAAAACTATGATGCGCAGGTTTTATGTATGGGGCAAAACGTGATTGCCGCTCCGGCTGCTTGGGCATTGGTCGATATCTGGTTGGACTTGCGTCACGACACAAACAGCGGCTATGCACCTAAAGTCGGTGAAATTGAAGCATACGAGCGCGGAAAATAAATACATGTTGCTCCATATATTTTCAGACGGCCTTACAATTGCCGCAAGAATGCTTGGATAAACGCAATCTTATCCAATTCCGGTATGGCGTTGAACGCTTCGCGATGTTCGCGGATGTGGTCGATTAAAGGGTAAAACTCTTCGTCGACGTGGCGTTTGTCGAGCTTGCGTCCGATGTTGCCTTCGTTGCTTCGTCCCAGAAACTTGGAAATCAAGTAATACGGCGATTTGAGTTTGAACAGCATTTCGCCGGTTTGGGCATCAAACACCATAAAACCTTCGTGCTCCACATTTTTCAGACGGCCTTTCAGCTCGCCGAACGTGATGTTTTTCAGCGTTTCTGGACGGCGAACGCCGTATTGTTTGCCGATTTCGTCCAATTCCGCTTCAGAAAATTGACGGCCGGTCGCCACATCAATGCAGCCGATTAAGGTTTCGCCCAATGCTTCGCGGATGATGTGCACGTCTTTCGCATCTGTGATTTCAAACAAAAAAGTATGGTTTGGATAAGCGTGGAACAGGGTTTCGTATTGAGCGCAATGTGCGGCGGTCATGTCGGCAAACGCACTATCAAGCGAGCCGGTAGTCGAATACAGCACTTTGCCGTCAAACGTCGCGCCGTGGGACGGATGGTCGTCTGAAAGCGATACGAAAGTACAGCAGCCGAGGAAGCCGTTTACTTTCACCACCGCATCTACCAGTCTCTCGTCGCCGATTATGATCGGATAACGGCTGCATTTGGCAATACGTTCCGAATAATTGAACACTTTTTTAAACGGACGCACGATGATGCGGTTGTGCGCGTCGATAATCAAACCGCGCATTTCCAGCAAAGCATCATCAAAGCAGTTGTTATAGAACACGCTGCGTGCGTATTTCAACACGCGCAATTCAGGATAACGCTTGGATGCTTTGGCAGTAAAGTTACGGCTGCCGTGTTGCAGATAATGATCGGTCACAAAGGTTTGCTGCGCCTCATCAAACAGCAGCGGCTTATGCTCGATAGCCTGCATCTGTTTGATTTTTTCTAACTGCTCTGTATTTGCCGGCTGCACAGCCTCGATATGGATTTCGTTTGCCACACGGTTTTAGTTCAGCTTGATATACGCCGCCAACACATCATGCTCTTTCACGCCGTGCAGATTGGGATAGAAATTGTGCAGTCGATAAATTTCTGTTTCAAAACCGCTTTTCTCCGCCTGATCCAATAAATGACGGCAACGCGAAGCTTTTTGGTTGGTATTGGAATTAATGATCAAAATATTTCGATTCGGATTTTGGCGTCCAAGTCTCAAGGTTTCAGTCATCAAGGCATTGCCGCATTTCTGCGCCTTATCCACCGCTTCGCCCGACCAACGATATTCACCGTATTCATCGGTAATAAACAAATCGTTTTCAATACGGACAACTTCCGCATCCTGATACTGCGCTTTAAATTCGGCGGCTTTTTGTTCGGCAAAAGTCGATTTTCCCGAACCCTGATGACCGCGTATTAAGATAAATTTTTGCATTTTGTTTCCTTATTCTTGTTCTCAGCTTGTCCTGAATAAATAGGCCGTCTGAAAAAATATTTCTACCCTTTTTTCAGACGGCCTTAGCTTCAGTTCACAGCTGCCAGCGGCGTTTTCTCAATCTCATCTACCCAGAAATCTGTACCCATACCTCGTTCGGCAAAGGAACCAATCAGGGCAAACACTTGGTCGGAGAAGCCGCCGATGTTCAAGATATCGTGACGGTTTCGTGCTTGAGCCTTGGTGTAAGGCTGGATATCCAGGCAAACGAGTTTGGCTTCGGGACAGCGTTTTTTCAGGATGTCCCATTCTTTCATCAGACTGGTTTTACCACCCCATCGTTGGCTGTCATCTGCCCAACTTTCGTTGTCTGACACGATGACGACCAAATCCACTTCAGCTTTTTCACGGTTCAACATGGCAAGCGGTGCGCTACATGCTGTTCCGCCTCCACCGATATTGGCGAGTTTTTCGGCGTTGGTCATGATGCTGTCGCGTGGGTTGAGCTTCACGTTTACCGTGATTTGCTCAAACGGTATCACGCGGGCTTGCGGATTAGTACGCAACATGGCAGCGGACACAAGTGCGGCAATGTCGATGCAGCGGGTTTTGGTGGACGCACTGCCGCGATAGCCGGTAACCGGGCTGTGCATGGAGCCGGATACATCCGGGCAAACCACGACTTTGCCTTGGATTGCCGGTACGTTTTGTACGGCAGTTTCCATCGCATCTTGCAGGGCTTCGCGGATTTCAAACGGCATTTGGTCAGATGTTGCCTGATACGCGGTCAGCAATTGGTAAGGCAGGACGCGGGCGCGGGCAATGGCGGTTTCGTCACGCAGTTTTTCTGCCACCATTTTGATGTTTTTGCTTTTGGCAAATACTTCATGGCGCAGGAAAGTGTTCAGGTTTTGGCGAACCTGCTGCCATGAGCCGTTGCGGGCGATTTGCGCCCAGTCACCGCAGTTCAAGTCTAAAGCTGTAAGCATTTGGAAAGGAACGTTGGGCAATTCGCCTTCTCGGCTTTGTTTGTAATCTTCAAAAGCACGGGTAATGGGCGACAATGCTTCGCGATCGTACGGTTTGCCGATCAGCCATGCAAACCATGCGGCACGCCATGCTTCACGCGGTTTTGGGTGCACCATTTTGACCACGTCTGCCAGCGACGGCGAATTTCCGACAGCGGCGTTCAACAGTTGTTTTTCGGTGGCGGTCAAAAGCCAAGTCTGCATCAGTTTTTTCGGACGGTTGCCGAAGGATTTTCTGCCGACTGCGCCGCTGCGGATAATTTGTGCGAAGTTACGCAACATTTTACCGTTGTCCACCACTTGGTCGAATACACGAGCGAGCATGTTCACGTCTTTTTGCGCCAACACGGCAAGCAACAGCGCAGGCATATCTTTCATAAAACCTTTTTGACGGGCATATACGGCAGTTTTGGCAATAAACTCGGCATCCAGGCTTTCTGCCAATTTCAGCACTTGGTCAAGTTGGCTTTGTGCATCAGCATAGAAGGTATTATTCAGACAACCGGTAGCCGCAAGCTGTGCCAGCTGTTGTTTGGGCGTCAGCGTGTAGGCGATGCCGCCGGCTTCATTATGGGTATCGGTTTTAGTAAAACGGTTTTTAATAGATTGAAACAAATTAGTATTAGCCATTTTCATTTTCTTTCATATTGTTGGTTTGAGGCCGTCTGAACTTGTTTTAGCTTTGTTTTTCAGACGGCCTTGAATGGGTGGCAGCGTGGCGGCTAAAGATGAAGAGAAGCGTTTTTAACTGAAAGCTAATGTATTCTCTTCCGGGCATCCGCCTACTGCCGTAGGGCGACCAGTTTAATTAGGATCATTCGGGTTTGTAGCAAGAAAGGAATGTAATCCTAATAGCATTCGCCCATAAGGGGTGGCACATTGGGCAACAAAGAGTGGAGAAATTTTTACGCGCTCTATCCTCTGAGCTACTCTGCCATAGTTGGCGACAGAGACGGGACTCGAACCCGCGACCTCGAGCTTGGCAGGCTGTAATTCCTCCGGTATTTGCCAAATATACCGAAAACGGTTTTTATATCAGCCCGCCTGAATATTTCAGACGGCCTCGAATGGATGGCAGCGTAGCGGATAAACATGAAGAGAAACGGTTTTAACGTGAAAGGTTAATGTACCCTCTCCGAGCATCCGCCTGCTGCCGTAAAAGTAATATGGCACGCAACAAGTTTTTAAGGGAAACATGCCTTTACTCTACCAACTGAGCTACTCTGCTATTTTGGATAACAGAGACAGGACTCGAACCTGCGACACAAGGATATCCATGTTGTAGTTTCCCCAGGCATTTGCCTGCCATATTGAAAAGGGTGAGCGACTAAATAAACAAGACGTTCAACGTCTATCAGACGAGACAGGATTCGAACCTGTTAATCCAAATGTAGTCTTGTTGGCATTCGCCCTGTAACCACACAGCAACTAAATTTACGGAAAATTTTTCTCCGGTAACTGTATTTCCCGAAGCATCTGCTGTATCGTTACATTCACAACATAGCCAACAGCGTGCCAAGAATAAAATTTTTATAAAAATAATTTTTAATTAATTGAATATAAAGAAAATATATTTTAAAGTGGCTTTTATCGCCAAATAGCGTATAATACTAAAAAATATATTTATAGATAGTTATATAGAAAATAAAATATACAAGGATATATGATGCGATTCGATGATTTGGACAAACACTTGCGGCTAAGTAAACGGAAAATTTGTCCTGGAAAAATAATTTAAAGACCCTCTGAAACATGAATACCATCCCCAAAAAACAAGTCGCCGTCAGCTTTCTTGGTACAGTGCTGGACAAAGGTTTCGGTCAGGGCCGTTGGTTGAAATGGCGGCCAAACGTCGCCATGAATCAGCGTCAAGATTTTCATCTCGACCGTATGGAGCTGTTTTATGCGGAGAAATACCGCGAACTGGCGGATCATGTAAAAGCCGATATTCAGCAAGTATCGCCGCACACAGTCGTCAATCTCGTGCCTATGGAGCTGGCAAACCCGTGGGATTTCTCCGAGGTTTATACCAAACTGCACGATTGGGCAGCAAACTATCCATTTGATACAGAAGAAGAAACCTATCTCACCCACATCACGACAGGTACACACGTTGCCCAAATCTGCCTGTTTTTATTGGTGGAATCACGTCAAATCCCCGGCGTACTGTTGCAAACCGCTCCGCCCAAAAATCAAAGACGCAGTATGGAGGACGGCAATGTCGGTAGTTATGAAATCATCGATTTGGACTTGGCGCGTTACGACGTGCTGGCCGAACGCCTCGCCGCCGTGCGCGATGACGCAGTGCGCTACCTGAAAAGCGGCATTTCTACCCAAAACGCCGCCTTCAACCGCATGATTGCCGAAATTGAACAAGTCGCACTCAACTCTCCTTCCCCCATTCTGCTTTCCGGCCCGACAGGCGCAGGTAAATCCATGCTGGCACGCAGGATTTTTGAATTGAAAAAAGCGCGCCATCTGATTAAAGGCACATTTGTCGATGTAAACTGCGCCACCCTTCGCGGCGACGGCGCAGCATCTGCCCTGTTCGGCCACAAAAAAGGCGCCTTTACCGGTGCTGCAGAAAAGCGTGAAGGCTATTTGAAAACCGCCGACGGCGGTGTATTGTTTTTAGATGAAATTGGCGAATTGGGCTTGGACGAGCAAGCTATGTTGCTCAAAGCCATTGAAGAAAAACACTTTTATCCCGTCGGCAGCGACAGCGAAGTCAAAAGCGACTTCCAACTTATCGCCGGCACCAACCGCGACCTACGCCACGAAATCCGCGCCGGACGCTTCCGCGAAGACCTGTTCGCCCGCATTAATATCTGGAATTACCCACTACCTGCACTCGCCAACCGTCGCGAAGACATCGAGCCCAACGTCGAACACCAGCTCGCCTTAGCCTCGCAAGAACTCGGCCGAACCACCCGCTTCAACAAAGAAGCCCTGGCCACCTACCTCGACTTCGCCCACTCCAACCAAGCACCATGGCGCGGCAACTTCCGCGACCTCGCCGCCAGCATCATGCGCCTGGCCACACTCGCGCCGCAAGGCAGGATACAAGTAGAACAAGTCCAAGCCGAAATCGAACGCCTCAAATGGTTATGGTCGGAAGAACCCTTTTCAGACGGCCTCCTACATAACAGGCCGTCTGAAAAAGCACAAGACTACCCCGATAAAATCGATTGGGACACATTGGATTTATTCGACAAACTACAACTGCAACACGTTATCGACGAATGCCGCAAACATCCCAACATGGCCGCCGCCGGCCGTGCATTGTTCAACGTCTCCCGAACAGAAAGGGCAAAAGTCAATGACAGCGATCGACTGAGAAAGTATTTGCAACGGTTTGGACTGGAATGGGGGGATATTTAAATAGAGTGGGCAGACTAGTTCATTTTGAGAGCATTATTTTTTATCATTTATAAAAAACAAAAGGCATCAATCTGATGCCTTTTTATTTTCGTTAACATAAAAAATTAACGTTCATACCAACGTTTGGTCGATTCACGAATCACTTCTTTGGTTTACTTCAAAAATGCCGCATGATAGGCAATATGCTCGCCAACAAAACTGGCGATGAAGTAATAGCTATGATCATAGCCTTTGTGGAAGCGCACATCGACTGGTTGATTTGCCGCACGACAGGTTTCAATAAAATCTTCGGTACGTAATTGTGTTGGCAAAAACTCATCTTCCAAGCCCTGATCAATGCGCATACCTTGTACTTTATAGCCTTGTTGAATGAGTGAGCTGGCATCATATTGCTGCCATTTTTCGCGATCTTTTCCTAAATAGGCAGAAAAGGCTTTTTCTCCCCAAGGCACGAGGCTAGGCGATAAAATGGGCGAAAAGGCAGAAACACTTTGATAACGTTCTTGGTTTCGCAGCGCCAATACCAATGCGCCATGTCCGCCCATTGAATGTCCCATAATCGAACGTTTGCCGTTGGTAGGGAAATTTTCCTCAATCAGACTAGGCAACTCATTCAAAATATAATCATACATTTGATAATTCGTCGCCCAAGGCTGCTCGGTCGCATTAAGATAAAAGCCCGCACCCTGCCCTAAATCGTAAGCATTATCGTTCGGCACTTGCTCTCCGCGAGGGCTGGTATCGGGAGCAACCACAATTACTTGATGTTCTGCCGCGTAACGCTGAAAGCCTGATTTGGTAATGAAATTTTGTTCCGTACACGTTAAGCCGGAAAGCCAATAAATCACACCAAGCGGTCGATTCTCCGGATTATCCGGCAAATAGACGGCAAATTTCATTTCGCATTGCAGCGTTTGGGCATGGTGTGCCCACACTTGTTGCGAACCACCAAAAATTTGATGTTGTTCAATCAGTTTCATCGCGTACCTTAGTAATGAATAACAGCGCGGATCGATTTACCTTCATGCATTAACTCAAAGGCTTCATTAATTTGATCGAGCGTCATTGTGTGGGTCACAAACGGTTCTAACTCGATATCGCCTTTCATTGAATCTTCCACCATTTTCGGCAGTTCAGAGCGGCCTTTCACGCCACCAAACGCCGTGCCTTTCCAAACACGACCGGTTACCAACTGGAACGGGCGAGTTGAAATTTCTTGCCCTGCACCCGCTACGCCGATGATAATGGATTGTCCCCAACCACGGTGTGCGCTTTCTAATGCTTGACGCATCACGTTTACATTGCCGATACATTCAAAGGTATGGTCAATACCCCATTTATTGATGTCTAACAACACATCTTTGATTGGTTTATCGTAATCGTTAGGATTTAAACAATCCGTTGCACCAAATTGTTTTGCCAGCTCGAATTTTGCAGGATTGGTATCAATAGCAATAATACGACCCGCTTTAGCTTGACGTGCACCTTGCACCACAGCTAAACCAATCGCCCCTAAACCAAACACTGCAACAGAGTCGCCTTCTTGCACTTTTGCCGTATTATGTACCGCACCAATACCTGTGGTAACGCCGCAGCCGAGTAAACATACTTGTTCGTGGTTTGCTTCCGGGTTGATTTTCGCCAGTGAAACTTCGGCAACAACTGAGTATTCACTGAAAGTCGAACAGCCCATATAGTGATAGATCGGCTGACCTTGATAAGAAAAACGCGTCGTGCCATCTGGCATTAAGCCTTTACCTTGTGTATCACGCACTGAAACGCATAAGTTGGTTTTACCTGAACGACAAAACTCACATTCGCCACATTCAGCGGTGTAAAGAGGAATGACGTGATCACCTGGTTTTACGCTTGACACACCTTCGCCCACAGCAACGACCACACCCGCACCTTCGTGTCCAAGCACCACAGGGAATACGCCTTCAGGATCGCTTCCTGACAACGTAAACGCATCAGTATGGCACACACCAGTGTGAGTGTTACGAATTAACACCTCGCCTTTGCGTGGCATTTCTACGTCGATTTCCACAATTTGTAAGGGTTGATTTGGGGAGAATGCCACCGCCGCACGAGATTTGATGGTTGGATTGGTTTGTTTAATTTCCATTATTTTTGCCTTTTAATTCATTAATAAAGTTATCTAGCCTACGAAAGATAACCACAGTTTATACTTTGGAACCCACCCTGAAGCAAGCATTTTTGCAATTTTGGCTCCGGCGATAGCTTGATCGACTAAAGGGCTGCCATGTAATTGGCGGTTAAAGGCTTCCGAATATTTCCCTTAGTCATGAAGCTGTCCAGTATGGCAGGCACCGAATACCCGAGCAAACTCCACCGCCATTTCCCCAACATTGACCAAATGGCTTTGTAAGGTTTGCCAATGTTCGTAAGGCAAGAGATTACCGAGTTTGTCTTGGGCAGAATGGGCGTAGTAAATTAGGGTTTTCATATTGAAATTCTAAAAAATTTAAACTGATATTATGCAATGATAATATGATATTAAATTTAATATGCAAATAGAAAAAATGCTGTCTGAAACTTTTTCAGACGGCATTGTTATTGATTACCCTTTATGACTTGCTTCTAATATCCTTCACAGCTTTCACTAAAGCTTCGGAAAGCGAAGGATCAAAAGAAGAGCGGTCTGCTTGGACAATATTTGAACATACAGCCCCTCTTCCTTACTTAGACATGAGATACGGTGGCAGAGTTTCAACACACAGCCGCCAGAAGGCGGCTGGGGCCGGTAAAGGCGGCGAGTAGAGGGTTTTGCTGGTTTCAACACACAGCCGCCCGAAGGCGGCTGGAGCCGCGATAGTGATTGCTGACACGGCCAAAACACTGCGTTTCAACACACAGCCGCCCGAAGGCGGCTGAAGACCAAGACACCGTCTACGACGACAGCGACCTGTTTCAACACACAGCCGCCCGAAGGCGGCTGCTTTTTAGCCAAAATGGGCGAATCCATCGCGCCTGTTTCAACACACAGCCGCCCGAAGGCGGCTGACGAAGAGTTCGCCCGACACAGCGAATATGTGATGTTTCAACACACAGCCGCCCGAAGGCGGCT
>NZ_KV814830.1:0-3519 GCF_001814095.1 Neisseria sp. HMSC068C12
TCGTCAGCGACATCGAGCGCGACAAACTGCACCGAGAAATCCAAAGGACACAGGGCAGCATCAGTAGCCTGTACGACTACGACCCCATGGGTCGTCTGAAAAGCCAGCGTACCGTCCGGAGCGGCACACAAACGCTTCACGGCAAACAAAACCCGCTGGCCGGCGGCGCCGTCAACCGCCGCTACGCCTACGACAAAGCCGGCAACCTCATTCAAAGCGCCGATCAAAGAAGCGGCGTCCTCAATTACGTCTACGACAAAATCGGACGCATTCAAGAAGCCCGCAACAGCCAAACCGGCCGCAGCGAAACCTTCGCCTTCGACCCCGCCCACAACATCCTCGACATCCCGACATCTACCCCCTCTCCCGCGGGAGAGGGTCGTGGAGAGGGCAAAACGACCGCTCCGATTTCAGACGACACCAAAACTCAAGGTCGTCTGAAATCACCTGCCAACCCCAACCTTACCGCCGGCAACCGCCTCAAAGAATACAACGGCATCGAATACACCTACGATGCATTGGGCAACCTGATCTACCGCCAGCTGCCCGACGGCGAAAACCAATATTACCAATACGATTTAGAAAACCAACTCGTCCGCGCCGAAATCAAAAAGCCCGCCGGCAATACCGAGATCTGGACCTACGCCTACGACCCGTTCGGCAGACGCCTCTCCAAAGAACGCCAAGACAAACTCGCCTGGACGAGTACCGAACCGAAACGCACCCACTTCGTCTGGGACGGCAGCCGCCTATTGCAGGAGTACACCTACAAAGGCAGCTACACCTATATCTACACCGACCAAGACAGCTACGAACCCTTAGCCCAAGTCTTTGACAACGCCAAAGACGGCAAGCAATACCTCGCCTATTTCCACACCGACCAAGTCGGCATCCCGCGCGAGATGACCGACATCCACGGCAATCTTTTGTGGTACGGCGAATACACCGCCTGGGGTCGTCTGAAAAAGGATGAGCGGGTTTACAAGAACGCGCATCAGCCGTTCAGATTGCAGAACCAGTATTATGATGAAGAGACCGGGTTGCATTACAACCTGATGAGGTATTACGAGCCTGAGGCGGGGAGGTTTGTGAATCAGGACCCGATTGGGTTGTTGGGTGGGGAGAATCTGTATCAGTTTGCTCCGAATGCGCAGGAATGGCTTGATGTTTGGGGACTGTGCCCGGCCAACAAAAATAAACCAAATAAACCTAAACCGCTGTTAAAGAATTTATTCAAACGTTGGAAAAGAGGCGAGCGTATTGATAAACCATTACCTAACGGTGATATGCCATCTTGGGATGTTGTTAGGTCAAGATACTGGAAAAATAGGTATTTAGCCTCGAAAGGTACAGGAGAATTTTCTCCTGCAAATATGAGTAGAATGAAAAGAGGACGTGCTCCTTTAGATGCAAATGGAAATCCCATGGAGTTGCATCATCATGTGCCACAACGCTTAGGTCATGCAGATAGGCATAGTCCTTTTAATTTGAGAGAAGTAACTAGAGAACAACATGCAGCGCTTGACCCTTATAGGAATCTAGGAAATTAGCTATGAAAGCAATAGAAATTTTAAAGAATTTTGTGGAAGAAAAATTATCAACTGAAGAATTGGAAATGGCGTTGTCTTCCAATCAAGAATTAATTTCCCTGTTGGAAAATACTAAAGCTAAACCTTATATGAATAGTAATTCCACTTATGAATATTTAATTAGTCAGGATTTGACATCTCTTGATGCAAAGTTAAACTTGATGGATATTTTCAGGGAAATTTTAGATTACAAACATATACCGTACTCTTCAAATTCAACGACAGAAAAAAAATTCGATTTGATTTTGGAGGCTATTCCTAACTGGATACCAGCTGATATGGGTTATTTAAATTTCTTGTATGATAAGTACAAACCTAAGACGGTGACCACTTTTAAAAAGATTATTAAGGAACATTTTATTTGCATGGATAAACATCCCAAATGGTTACAGGAGCCTGGTTGGCCTATCATTGATAATATTCCCGCAATGTTTCTAGGGCAGTTAGATATATCGAAGTTGAAGCATGATACTACTTATTTGTACATTTTTTGGGATAAAAAAACAGACAGATATATAGAATTAATACAGTCTCTATAAATGAGCAAGCTGTAGCCAATGAAACCTACAATTCCGATGTAGAGTGCGAACGGAACGCACGCACGCGGTTTCTGTTTTTCAGACGACTTCAATACTTTCTTTGAGGTCGTCTGAACCATTTGTTCTTTAACAATCTCATTAGAGGAAGTTATTATGGAAATTACTTTGGATAACTGGAATGGATCTCATTGTAAGGAAGAGGTTTATCATATTAATTCCTCGGAAAGACTTTTAGAAATTTTAGAAAAATTAGATGCTAAGCAACATACTCTTGTAAATTTAGTTTTATCAGAAGAAAACTATTTAATGATTGGTGGAGGGGGAGGGAAATATGTTGTAACAGGTGAAGAAAATGGCATCATTTTTAATTTAATAAACCCTAACGAAGGAAGTACCTTAAAAATAGAATTAAATACGGGAGGGCAAATTGGCTTATTTGAGTCTAAATATATTTTATCTAAAGAAATAGCATTCAAATGTGCTGTAAAATGTTTGACTATGGGATGTATTCCACAAAACGATTTAGATTTATCCTGGGAAAAATATTAAAGCAAACCCAGTAAGTTGGTTGAGTCAAGACAAAACCAAACCATAGGGTAGTTTGAAACATAACTTTCAGATGACCTTCGTTTGATTCCTTACGGATAAGCAAGCCATAGCCCGGACAAAACCTTAAGTCCTGACGTGGAGTGTGTGCGGTACGCACGCACGCGGTTTCTGTTTTTCAGACGACCTCACTATCTTCTTTGAGGTTGTCTGAAACATTTGTTCTTTAACAATCTCATTAGTAGTTAACATAGAGGTCGTCTGAAAACCGACTTTCAGACGACCTCTACCAAATCGCCTCCCCCGACGGCGGCGCACGGCTACTGTTTGCCGAAGTCGATTCCGGCTGCGGCATTTTCCAACTGGTCGCACAACTCGACCGCAACGGCCGCCATATCCGCCTCTGCTACGACGACAACGGGCTGCCGCACAGCATTTACGACGGCAGCGGCCGACACTTCCAACCTGTATTCTCCTCCATCCGTCTGCACGACAACGATCCCGATTTCGACCCGGCCGGGGAACGGGACGTATTTATTTCCGAAGACGAACGTTTCTACGTTAACCGCCTTACCTCCGTCACCTTCAACGGCAAGGAACTGGTGCGCTACGACTACGACGGCTACGGCGATTTGACCGCCGTTTACGGACGCGACGGCAAAAAACTGCGCGGTTTCGCCTACCGAAACCACATCATGGTCGAACACAGCCAGCCCGACGGACTGGTGTTCCGCTACGAATACGACCGTTACGACACCGACGGCAAAGTGCTCAAGAGCAGCAACAACCTCGGCGAAGAATGGACGTTCGACTACCGCAAAGACCATACCGTCGTTACCGACGCA